>NZ_JACEXH010000134.1:0-9427 GCF_014525465.1 Actinotalea sp. JY-7885
CGCGGTCGAGCCGGGCGACCCGGCCTACGGTGCGGTGCGCTCCGGCTACATGCGCGGCGGCTCGCCCGGCCTCGTGCTGCGGCCCGGCGACGCGGCGCAGGTCGGGCAGGCGCTCGCCTTCGCCCGCTCCCAGGCCGTCCCGCTCGGGATCCGCAGCGGCGGCCACGGCATCTCGGGACGGTCGACGAACGACGGCGGCATCGTCGTCGACCTGTCCCGGATGAACCGGATCCAGGTGCTCGACCGCGCAGCCCGCCTCGTGCGCGTCGAGGCCGGCGCGCGCTGGGGCGACGTCGCGGCCGCGCTCGCGCCGCACGGCTGGGCGATCACCTCGGGCGACTACGGCGGCGTCGGCGTCGGCGGGCTCGCGACCGCGGGCGGCGTCGGCCTGCTCGGCCGGCTCCAGGGGCTGACGATCGACCGCGTGCGCGCCGCCGACGTCGTGCTCGCCGACGGGAGCCTGGTGCGCGCGAGCGCGACGGAGCACCCGGACCTCTTCTGGGGCCTGCGCGGGGCGGGCTTCGCGCTCGGCGTCGTGGTGGCCTTCGAGCTCGAGGCCGGCGAGGTGGGCGACGTCGGCTACGCGCAGCTCGCGCACGACGCGACCGACACCGCGCGCTTCCTCCAGGCGTGGGGCGCCGCGGTCGAGGCGTCCCCGCGGGACCTCACGAGCTTCCTGATCATGGGCGGCTCGGGCGGCGGGCAGGTCGTCGCGCAGACGATGACCGTCGTCGCGTCGGACGACGTCGACACGATCGTCGCCCGGCTGCAGCCGCTCGCCGAGATCGCACCCCTGCTCGGGCAGCAGGTGGTGCTGACGCCGTACTCGGGGGTCGTCGCGGCGCCGGCGGCGTCGCACGCGGCGCAGGGCGAACCGGTGAGCCGCAACGGGACGCTCGAGCACGTGACGCCGGCCTTCGCGGCGGACGCCGCGCGGCTGCTCGCGAGCGGCGCGACCCCGTTCTTCCAGATCCGCGCGACCGGGGGCGCCGCGGGCGACGTGCACCCGGCGGCGACCGCCTACGCCCACCGGTCGGCCAACTTCGTCGTCTCCGCGATGGGCGGCAGCCAGACGCGCCTCGACGCGGCGTGGGAGCCGCTGAGCCGGCACGTCACGGGGGCGTACGTGAGCTTCGACACCGACCGCCGTCCCGAGCGGCTCCTCGACGCCTACCCCGGGCCCACCCTCGATCGCCTGCGCGAGCTCAAGCGGCGGTACGACCCCACGAACGTCTTCCGGGACAACGTCGACCTCG
This sequence comes from Actinotalea sp. JY-7885, assembly GCF_014525465.1. Lineage (NCBI taxonomy): Bacteria > Bacillati > Actinomycetota > Actinomycetes > Micrococcales > Cellulomonadaceae > Actinotalea > Actinotalea sp. JY-7885. The sequence goes on from NZ_JACEXH010000134.1 coordinate 1,257, forward strand.
CGGTCCCGGACGACGAGGCGTCCCGGTGAGCGGGGCCACCGCTCGCCGACGTCGGACCCGGGCGTAGACTCCGATGCGGATACGGGTCATCCCTTTGCTGCCCCGCCGCCGCGACGCGCGGCGTACCGGGCGTGCGGCCTCGCGGCCGTCCGGGGACCCGCGCACCACGACCCCCACCGTCCGAGGAGACGCACGTCATGGCTGAGCTGCTCTACCGTCTGGGGCGCTTCTCCGCCCGGCGCGCCTGGACCGTCCTGGTCGCCTGGCTCGTCCTCCTCGCCCTCGCCGGCATTGCGTACCTGACGCTGGGCGGCACCGTGAGCTCGGCGATCACCATCCCCGGGACGGCGACGGCCGAGGTGACCGACCGGCTCGAGGCCGAGCTCGAGACCGCGTCCGGCGGCACGGCGAGCGTGGTGTTCCACACGGCCGACGGCTCGGAGATCACCGCGGAGCAGCGCGCGGGCATCGCCGCCGCCGTGGCGCGGGCCGCCGACGTCGACGGGGTCGAGGCCACCGTCGACCCGTTCGCGACTGAGGCCGAGCGCGCGGGGCAGGCGCAGCAGCTCGCCGAGGGACAGGCCCAGCTCGAGGCGGGGCGGGCGCAGCTGGCCGAGGGCCAGGCGCAGCTCGACGCCGCCCGCGCGCAGGCCGAGGTCGGTCAGGTGCAGCTCGACGAGGCCCGCGCCCAGGCCGAGGCGGCCGGGATGCTGGCCATGGTCGCCCCTCAGCTCGACGCCCAGCAGGCGCAGCTCGACGCCGGCCTGGCGCTCCTCGACGAGCAGCAGGCGGCGCTGGACGCCGCCCGGGCCGAGCTCGAGGCGCAGGAGCCCGTGCTGGCCGACGGCCTGGCCCTCCTCGAGATGGCCGAGGGCTTCCGCACGGTCTCGGAGGACGGCTCCGCCGCCATCGCCACGGTGCTCTTCACGGACCCCGTGTTCGAGGTCGCGCCCGAGACCAAGGAGGCGGTGCGGGACGCCTTCACGGCCGAGCCCGTCGAGGGCCTCGAGGTCGACTGGTCCAACGAGCTCGTGGCCGGCGTGCCGAACATCGGCGGCGCGGCCGAGGTCGTCGGCGTCGTCGTGGCCGCGCTCGTCCTGCTCGTCATGCTGGGCACGCTCGTCGCGGCCGGCCTGCCGCTGCTCACGGCGCTGATCGGCGTCGGCATCGGTGCGCTGGGGACGATGGCGCTCTCGGGCACCGTCGAGATGATCTCGGTGACCCCGGTCCTCGGCATCATGCTGGGCCTCGCGGTGGGCATCGACTACTCGCTGTTCATCCTCAACCGGCACCGCCGCCAGCTCCGTGAGGGCGCCGACGTGCACGAGTCGATCGGCCTGGCGAACGGGACCTCCGGCAACGCCGTCGTGTTCGCCGGTTCCACGGTGATCATCGCGCTGCTCGCGCTCAACATGACCGGGATCCCGTTCCTGGCCCTCATGGGCACGGTCGCGGCGTTCAGCGTCCTCGTGGCGGTCCTGGTCGCGGTCACCGCGACGCCCGCGCTGCTCGCGCTCGTCGGCCGGCGGATGCTGCCGCGCCGCCAGCGGACCGCGAAGCCGACGCCGCCGCCGTCGGACCTCCCGCCGATGTCCACCGGCAAGGCCGTGCTGCGCCTGGTGGTGGGCGTCGGCGTCCTGCTGGTCGTGGCGATCCCGGCGCTGTCCATGCGCCTCGGCCTGCCCGACGGCTCCTCCGAGCCGGAGGACTCGAGCCAGTACCGCGCCTACATGGTCACCGCCGACGCGTTCGGCGAGGGCGTCAACGGCCCGCTCGTCGTCGTCGCCGACCTGCCCCAGGGCACGCAGGAGGCGGACGTCATGGGCCTGCAGGCCCGCATCGGCGCCGAGATCCTCGCGGTCGACGACGTCGAGGCCGTCGTGCCGGTCGGCACGTCGGACGACCTCACGCTGATGGCCTTCCAGGTGGTGCCGGCCGAGGGCCCGAACGCCGTCTCGACCGAGGAGCTCGTCCACGAGCTGCGCGGCATGAGCGTGGACGGCGCCGAGGGCGAGCTCGCCGTCGCGGGCGCCGCCAGCGGCAACATCGACATCTCCGAGAAGCTCGCGGCGGCGCTGCCCGTCTACCTCGCCGTCGTCATCGGCCTGTCGCTGATCATCCTCGTCGTGGTGTTCCGGTCGCTCGTCGTGCCGCTCATCGCGACGGCCGGCTTCATCCTGTCCGTCTACGCGGCCTTCGGCGGCGTGGTCGCGATCTACCAGTGGGGCTGGCTCGGCGACGTCTTCGGCGTGCACGACCCCGGCCCCGTGCTGAGCTTCCTGCCGATCATCCTGGTCGGCGTGCTGTTCGGCCTCGCGATGGACTACCAGCTGTTCCTCACGTCAGGCATGCGCGAGGCGTACGCGCACGGCGCGGGCGCCCGCCGGGCCGTGACGCAGGGCGTGCGCGCCGGGCGCGCGGTGGTCACCGCCGCGGCGATCATCATGATCGCCGTCTTCGGCGGCTTCGTGTTCTCGCACACCGCGATCATCCGGCCCATCGGCTTCGGCCTGGCGTTCGGCGTGCTCGTCGACGCCTTCCTCGTCCGCATGCTGCTCGTCCCCGCGCTGATGCACCTCGTGGGCGAGAAGGCGTGGTGGCTGCCGCGCTGGCTCGACCGGCTCCTGCCGGACGTCGACGTCGAGGGCGCCCAGCTCGAGCGGCGGCACCACGCGATCCACGAGGACGCCGACGACCGGACGTCGGTCACCTCGTCCTGACCGGTGCGGTGGGCGGGCCGCTCAGCGGCCCGCCCACCGCCGGCTGATCTCGACCGCCTCGTCGGTGGTCAGCGGGGCCGGGAGCGGGGCGCGTCCGGGTCCGCTGCGCAGGCCGTCGGTGAGCAGCTGGAGGTAGCGGACGTAGGCGTCGGGGCGGACGTCGGCGCTGTGCTCGGCCAGCTCCGTGAGCATCCACAGCAGCACGTAGACGTCGTCGCCGGTGACGCCCGGACGCAGGTCGCCCTCGGCGCGCGCCTGGTCCAGCAGGGTGCTCGCGACCGCGGCGAACCCCTCGCGCTCGGCGGTCAGCGTGCTCGGGCCGTCGCCGCGCGTGAGCGCGACGTCGCGCAGGCCCAGGTTCGCGGCCAGGAGGGCCGCCCCCTCGCTCAGCAGCAGCATGAGCCCGTCCCACGCCCGCGGCGCCCGTAGCGCCTGGTCGGCGACGTCGCGCATGCGCTGCAGCGGCTCGGCGAGCGCCGCGTCGACGAGCGCCTGCTTGTCGGGGAAGCGCCGGTAGACGGTGCCGACCCCGAGGCCCGCGTGGTGCGCGACCTCGTTGAGCCCGACCCCCAGGCCGCGCGAGGCGAACAGCTCGCGCGCCGCCCCGATGATCCGGTCCCGGTTGCGCGCGGCGTCGCTGCGCAGCGGACGGGTCTCGTCCTCGACGCTCCGCGACGGCTCTGGCGTGGGGCTGGGCACGGTCCCGAGCCTAGCCAGCGCCACCCGGGACCACGCCGCCGCCACGGTCCGGGACCGCCTCGGCGAGCGCGGCCGGAGGGCCAGGGCCCGGCGGGACCCGAAGGTCCCGCGTCGCGGGGGCGCAGCGCCACGAGCATGGAGCCGCCGCAGCGTCGCCCGTGCGGCGCCACCGCCGGTCCCAGGAGGAAGTCATGCCGTACGACCACCTGCTCGCCCCGATGACCCTGCGCGGGCTCGAGCTGCGCAACCGCGTCGTCTTCCCGGCCATGGCCACCGGCTTCGTGGCCGACGGCGGCCACGTCAGCGACCAGCTCATCGACTACCACGTCGCGCGCGCCGAGGGCGGCTGCGGGCTGCTCATCACCGAGTGCTGCTCGGTCCACACGCCCTCCGCCCCGCGGAACTTCCTGAGCATCGCCGACGACACGTACGTCGCCGGGCTCCGGCGCTTCACCGACGCCGTGCACGCCGCCGGCGCACGCTGCGCCGTGCAGCTGTGGCAGGGCGGCATGGCCGCCTGGGGGCAGGACCCCGCAGCGCTCGAGCTCGTGACAGCGAGCGGCCTGCCGACGCCCGGCGGCCAGATCCCGGGCTCGAGCGTCGAGAAGATCGCCGAGGTCGTGCAGGCGTGGGGTGAGGCGGCAGCCCGCGCCGTCGCCGCGGGCTTCGACGCGGTCGAGTTCCACTGCGCGCACAACTACTCGCCCCACTCCTTCCTGTCGCCCGCGCTCAACCAGCGCACGGACGAGTACGGCGGCTCCTTCGAGAACCGTGCCCGCTACCCGCTGGAGTGCATCCGCGCGATCCGCGCGAGCATCCCCGACGACATGCCGCTGCTCATGCGCATCGACGCGCTCGACGACGAGCTGCCCGGTGGGCTCACGCGCGACGACGTCATCGCGTTCTGCCGCCTCGCCCAGGAGGCGGGCGTGGACGTCCTGGACGTCTCCCGCGGCAACATCGTCACCTCGGCCATCAAGTACGAGGTGCCGCCGATCGACCTCGAGCGCGGCTTCAACGTGGAGAACGCGGCGGCGATCCGGCGGGGGACCGGCATGCCGACGATCGCCGTCGGGCGCATCAACCACCCGGCGCAGGGCGACGACATCATCGCCTCCGGGATGGCGGACATGGTCGTCGTCGGGCGCGGGCAGATCGCGGACCCCGACTTCTGCCGCAAGGCGGCCGAGGGACGCGCGGAAGACATCGTCATGTGCGTCGCGTGCAACCAGGGCTGCTTCGACCGCTTCGTGCTGGGCCAGCCCATCACGTGCCTGCGCAACCCGCGGGTCGGGCGCGAGAGCGAGGGGACGCTGCAGGTCACCGGGCGGCCGCGACGCGTCCTGGTGGCAGGCGGCGGCGTCGCCGGGATCGAGGCGGCGCTCGTGCTGCAGGAGCGCGGGCACCGCCCGGTGCTGTGCGAGGCGAGCGGCGCGCTCGGCGGTCAGTTCGAGCTGGCCGGGCACGCGCCGCGCAAGGGCGAGATGCGCGACGCGGCGGTGTCGCGCGGCGAGCAGGCGGTGCGGGCCGGGGTCGAGGTGCGCCTGAGCACCCCGGTGACGCCGGCGCTCATCGACGAGGTGGCGCCCGACGCCGTCGTCGTCGCGACGGGTGCCGTGCCGCGCGCGCTCCCCGTGCCCGTGGAGGACGGGGCGAACCTCACCGACGCCTTCGCCGTGCTGCGCGGCGAGGCGCCGGCCGTGCGCAGCGGGGTGCGCAGCGCCGTCGTCATCGGCGGCGGGCTGGTCGGCCTCGAGGCCGCCGAGCACCTCGCCGAGCAGGGCGTCGCGGTCACGGTCGTCGAGACGGCCGAGGCCGTGGGCGGGGACCTGGGTCAGCTCCGGCGCATCTGCGTCATGGAGGCCGTCGCGCGCGAGGGCATCACCGTGGTGACCGACGCGACGTGCGCGCGCGTGACCGCCGCGGGCGTCGTGGTCGAGCGCGACGGGGAGCGCGGCGAGATCGCGGCCGACCTGGTGGTCGCCGCCGTCGGGTCCGTGCCGGTGGACCACTCGGCGCTCGTCGAGCACTGCGCGGCGCGGGGCATCGAGTGCCACGTGGTGGGCGACGCGGTCAGCGCCCGCCGGGCCATCGACGCCATCGCCGAGGCCTACGAGGTCGCGCGCGCGCTCTGAGCCGCGCAGGGTGACGCGTCCGCGTCGGATACCGACGCGAGCGCGTCACCCTGATGGCCGCGGTCCAAGGTCCCGGCGGCGTGCCTGCCGGGGGTGGGAGCCTGGCTGGGCGGGACACGGACGTCTCGCCGGCCCCCGCGGGGCGCGACCCGCTCCGCCGGCCGACGTGGCCCACCGGCCACGGCCCCACGAGCGCAGGAGACCCCCGTGCACCCCGACCTGTACCTCTCGCTCTACCGCTCCCAGGAACGCCGCCTCGAGCAGCGACTCCAGCGCCGCGTCGCAGCCGCCGAGCGCGGCGTGCCGCCCCGCGTCCGCGGCGTCCACCTGCCGCACCTGACGCTGCACCGCCGCCCGACGCACGGGTGACGGGCACGGGCCGCCGTCACCGGCGGCCCGCCGCCCACCCGGGTTCAGGTGTCCGACGCGCCCGACGTGCCCGCCTCGAGGATCGAGACGATCGAGAACAGGGTGAAGCAGACGGCGCCGAGCCCGACCAGGACGTGGGCGGGGACGAAGAACGCCGGCCGGGTCAGCGTCGCCTGGAAGAGGAACGCGGCGTAGAAGAGGCACGTCAGCGCGGTCCCCACCGGGATGAGCGGGATGCGGTTGGCGAGCGGGAACGAGCGGCGCCAGACGAGGGCGAGCAGCACCACCTTCGACAGGATGCTGAAGCACACGAGGCCGAGCCCGATGAGGACGTTGCCCGGGGCGATCCGGGCCGGGTCGTCCGAGCCGAGCAGCACCGCGAGGCCGAGGACCACGTTCGTCGTGCCCATCGCCACGACCCACCACGTCCAGCGGAAGCGCTCGGCGTCGCCGAACTCGTTGCGCACCTGGCGCACCACGCTCGCGACCAGGGAGACGAGCGCCGCGCAGATGACGGACAGCCCGGTGAGCACGTTCCCCGCGACGAGGGCGTGCGTGCCGCCCTGCGCGTAGAGCGTGCCGGCGATCACCAGCCCGGCGAGCGCGACGACGGCGGGGATCGCCACCAGGATGATCCCGGCCCGCCGGGAGTAGGCGCCGTCGGGCGGGCCGCCGCCCGGTCCCAGCGCGCCGCTGCGCTGGATGAGGACGAACTTCGTGGACGCCGTGGCCACGGTGCTCACGCACGTCGCGATGAACCCGATGCCGAGCACCACGTGGCCCGCCACGACGAACTGGGGCTCCTCGCCCCGTCCGAGGATCGAGATGCCCCAGCCGACCGTGGCGAGCGCGACGGCGTACCCGAGGGCCGGCAGGGCGATCTCCCAGGGGCGGCCGTAGCGGTGGATGAGCTGGCGGATGATCGTCGCGGCGGTCGTGAAGAGCGCGACGCAGATGGCGGTGAGGGCGACGAGGACGTGCCCGGCGACGAAGTGCGCGGCGTCGTCCCCGGCGGCGAGGACGTCGAGCCCGAACGCGAGGCACACCGCCCCCATCGCGAGCGGGATGGCGCGGAAGAGGACGCTGATGGTCGGGTTCATGCTCACTCCTTGCGCCGGACGAGCGATCGACCGTCCACTGTAGGCACCGCGCGCGGCTACGCGCCCGGCGGCGAGAGCTCCCGCACCGTGCCGATCGTGTCCGCCTCGGCCGGCGTCTTGTCGTCCCGGTAGCGCAGGACGCGCGCGAAGCGCAGCGCCAGGCCGCCCGGGTAGCGCGTCGAGCGCTGCAGCCCGTCGAACGCGATCTCGACGACCTGCTCCGGCCGCAGCGTCACCGTCCACCCGTCGTCGGCGACCTCGAGCTCGCGGAACCGCTGCGTCTGCCACGCGAGCATCTCGTCGGTCATCCCCTTGAACGTCTTGCCCAGCATCACGAAGCCGCCCGTCTCGGGGTCGCGCGCGCCGAGGTGGATGTTCGAGAGCAGGCCGCTGCGGCGGCCGGATCCGCGCTCGACGGCGAGCACCACGAGGTCGAGGGTGTGGCGGGGCTTGACCTTGACCCACGCGCCGCCGCGCCGGCCGGCCTCGTACGGCGCCTGCGCGTCCTTGACGATGACGCCCTCCTGCCCGGCCGCGACCCAGCGCGCGAAGGCCTCCTGGGCGACGTCGGTGTCGTCGGTCACCACGCGCTCGACCGTGTGGTCCGGCGCGATCGCGTCGAGGACGGCGAGGCGCTCGCGCAGGGGAGCGCCCAGCAGGTCGCGGCCGTCGACGTGCAGCACGTCGAAGAAGAACGGGGTGAGGGTCGCCGCGCCGGCGAGCTCGGCGTCGCGCGTCGCGCTGCGCGACGCCGTCTCCTGGAACGGGCGCGGTCGCCCGTCCGCGCCCAGGGCCAGGGCCTCGCCGTCGAGCACGGCCGTGGTCACGGGCAGCGCCCGCACGACGTCGACCACCTCCGGGACGCGCGCCGTGATGTCGTCCAGGCTGCGGGTGTAGACGCCGACGTCGTCGCCGTCCCGGTGCACCTGGATGCGGATGCCGTCCAGCTTGGCGTCGACGACGACGGTCCGGCCGTCGAACCCCGCGACGGCGGTCGCGACGTCGGGGGCCGACGCGGCCAGCATCGGCCGGACCGGGCGCCCGACGGTGAGCGTGAAGGCGTCGAGCGCGGCGAGCGCGTCCTGCGGCGACGGCGCCCCGAGCGCCGCGGCGGCGACGGGCTCGGTCGCGCCCGCGAGCATCGCGGC
>NZ_JACEXH010000135.1:0-9369 GCF_014525465.1 Actinotalea sp. JY-7885
GCCCGCGCCCGGCGCGACGCGACCCGCGTCGCGACCGCGCGCCGCCGCGAGGCGCGCGCGCAGCGTCACGAGGCCGCCTACCGGCGCTGGCAGGCGCTGTCGCGCTGAGGCCCGGACGTGGCCCGGGCCGCGACGGCTAGCATGGAGGCCAACGATCGGAAGGGACTGACGTGAACCTGCGCGGCTGGGAGTGGCTGATCCTCCTCGCGATCGTCCTGCTCCTGTTCGGGGCCCGGCGCCTGCCGGACCTCGCGCGGAGCGTCGGGAAGTCGATGAAGATCTTCCGGTCCGAGGTCAAGGACATGCAGCAGGACCACCCGGCGGCGGGCAGCGGCGTCCCCCCGGTCACCACGCCGCCCACGCCGAGCACCACGTACCCCGTCGACGCGCCGCCCGTGACCACGCCACCCCCCGCCACCACGCCGCCGCGCGTGAGCGACGACGACGGTGAGTCGCGCCGCGCCTGAGGCTGCGCGCCGGCGGCGCGGCCCGCGGCGCACCGCGGACGGCCGCATGCCGCTGCGCCAGCACATCCGCGAGCTCCGCAACCGCGTCCTGCTCGCGGCGGCCGGCGTCGTCGTCGGCGCGGCCGTCGCGTGGCTCTGGTACGTGCCCCTGTTCGAGCTGCTCCAGGAGCCGGTGGTCGAGCTCGCGGCCGCGCGCGGCGACCTCATCACGCTGAACTTCGGCGGCGTCGCCACACCGCTCGACCTGCAGATCAAGGTCTCGCTCTTCGCGGGCGCGATCGTGACCAGCCCGTGGTGGATCTACCAGCTCTGGGCGTTCGTCGCGCCGGGCCTCACGCGCCGGGAGCGCTGGACGACTGTCGGCTTCGTCTGCGCCGGGGTCCCGCTGTTCCTCGTCGGCGGCGCCCTCGCGTGGTTCCTCCTGCCCAAGGCCGTGGCCATCCTCAGCGGCTTCACGCCCCCGGGGGCCGCGAACCTCATCGACGCCCAGGGCTACCTCGAGTTCATCATGAAGATGGTGCTCGCCTTCGGCATCGCCTTCCTGCTCCCCGTCGTCATGGTCGGGCTCAACGCGGCCAACCTCGTGCGCGCCGACACCTGGCGCGCGGGCTGGCGGTGGGCGGTGCTGCTGTCCTTCGTCTTCGCGGCGGTCGCGACGCCGACCGCCGATGCGATCTCGATGTTCGCGCTCGCCATCCCCATGTGCGCGCTCTACGTCCTCGCCCTGGGCCTCTGCGTGCTGCACGACCGCAGGGCGGACCGACGGGCCGAGGCGCTCACCGCTGCCTAGGCTGGAGCCATGTCCTCCCCGGCCGAGCGGTACGCGGCGTCGCGCCGCCGGGCCGCCTTCCAGCGCAGCGAGCTCGCCGCCTTCGCCGAGGGCTACCCCTTCGGTCTGGACCCCTTCCAGCTCGAGGCCTGCGGGGCGCTCGAGGGCGGGCGCGGTGTGCTCGTCGCGGCACCGACGGGCGCCGGCAAGACGGTCGTGGGCGAGTTCGCCGTCCACCTCGCGCTCCAGCAGGGCCGCAAGGCGTTCTACACGACGCCGATCAAGGCGCTGAGCAACCAGAAGTACGCCGACCTGGCCCGGCGCCACGGGGCGCAGAACGTCGGCCTCCTCACGGGCGACACCACGGTCAACGGCGACGCCCCGGTCGTCGTCATGACGACCGAGGTGCTGCGCAACATGCTCTACGCGGGCTCCCGCGCCCTGGACGGCCTGGGCTACGTCGCGATGGACGAGGTGCACTACCTGGCCGACCGCTTCCGTGGCCCGGTCTGGGAAGAGGTGATCATCCACCTGCCCGACGACGTGCAGCTCGTCTCGCTGTCCGCCACGGTCTCCAACGCGGAGGAGTTCGGCGACTGGCTCACGATGGTCCGCGGCGACACGGCCGTCGTGGTCAGCGAGACGCGCCCCGTGCCGCTGTGGCAGCACGTCCTGGCGGCCGACGCGCTGTACGACCTCTACGCCGGCCACGTCGACCCCACGGCGCCGGGGGTGGACCCGCCCATCAACCCGGACCTCGCCGTCGCGCTGCGGCGCGTCGACCGCGCCGACGGCTCCCGCGGCCCGGGGGACCGCGGGTACCGGGGCGGGGGCCGCGGACGGCCGCAGACCCGCGGCGCCGCCCGCCTGGGAGCCCGGCGACCGCCGCCGCGGTTCGCCGTCGTCGAGCAGCTCGACGACGCCGCCCTGCTGCCCGCGATCTACTTCATCTTCTCCCGCGCGGGGTGCGCCGCCGCGGTGCAGCAGTGCCTGCGCGCCGGCCTGCGGCTCACCACGGCCGAGCAGGAGGCGCAGATCCGCGCCGTGGTCGAGGAGCGGTGCGCGGCGATCCCGCGCCAGGACCTGGCGGTGCTCGGGTTCTGGGAGTGGAGCCAGGCGCTCGAGCGGGGGATCGCCTCCCACCACGCCGGGCTCCTGCCGCTGTTCAAGGAGACGGTCGAGGAGCTGTTCTCGCGCGGCCTGGTCAAGGTCGTCTTCGCCACCGAGACCCTGGCGCTGGGCATCAACATGCCGGCCCGGTCGGTCGTGCTGGAGAAGCTGACCAAGTGGGACGGCTCCGCGCACGTCGACATCACGCCGGGGGAGTACACCCAGCTCACCGGACGCGCCGGGCGCCGGGGCATCGACGTCGAGGGGCATGCCGTCGTCGTGGACCACGGCGGGCTCGACCCCGTGGCGCTGGCAGGGCTGGCGTCGCGCCGGACCTACCCGCTGCGCTCGAGCTTCCGGCCCACCTACAACATGGCCGTCAACCTCGTCGCCCAGGTCGGACGCGACCGCGCGCGCGAGGTGCTCGAGACGAGCTTCGCGCAGTTCCAGGCCGACCGCGCCGTCGTCGGCCTGGCACGCCAGGCGAAGGCCCACGCCGAGGCGCTCGAGGGCTACGCCGCAGCGATGACGTGCCACCTCGGCGACTTCGCGGAGTACGCGGACCTGCGCCGCAAGGTCGCGGACCGGGAGCAGTCGCTGTCCCGCGAGGCCGTCCGGGCCCGGAGGTCCGAGGTGCTGACCAGCCTGCAGCAGCTGCGCGCGGGCGACGTCGTGGAGATCCCGGTCGGACGCCGGGCAGGCTTCGCGGTCGTGCTCGACCCCGGGCGGGACGCGGGCCTCGACGGCCCGCGGCCCACCGTCCTGACGGGGGAGCGGAAGGTGCGCGTGCTGAGCGTCGGGGAGCTCGCGGGCGGGGTGCGCACCGTGACACGCGTGCGCATCCCCAAGGGCTTCGCGCCGCGCAACCCCGGGTCCCGGCGAGACCTGGTCTCGGCGATGAACACCGCCCTCGCCGAACCGCCGAAGGGCGGCGCCGCCGCGGAGCGCCCGCGGGGCCGGGGGAGGAACGGCTCGGCCGCCGCGGACGACGCGACCCTCGCCGACCTCCGACGGCGGCTGCGCAACCACCCCTGCCACGGCTGCTCCGAGCGCGAGGAGCACGCCCGGTGGTCCGAGCGGTACCACCGGCTCAAGCGCGAGCACGACGCGCTCGTGCGCCGGATCGACGGCCGCACGAGCTCGATCGCGCGCATCTTCGACCGGATCTGCGACGTGCTCACCGAGACCGGCTACCTGGAGCTGGTGACCGACGAGCACCGGACGGACGCCGAGGCGGTGGCCGGCCCCGCGCGGGGACCGGCCCGCACGCGCGTGACCGACGCCGGGCAGTGGCTGCGGCGGCTGTACGCGGAGAGCGACCTCCTGGTCGCGGAGTGCCTGCGCACCGGCATCTGGGACGGGCTCGACGCGCCGGCGCTCGCCGCGGCCGTCTCGGGCGTCGTCTTCGAGGCGCGGCGCGAGGAGCGGGACGCGGCACCTCCCGTGCCCGGTGGACCGCAGGGCAGGCTCGCCCAGGCGCTCGACGCCACGGTGCGCGCCTGGTCGCGGCTCGAGGACATCGAGCTCGCGCACGGGCTCGGCGCCACCCGTCCGCTGGACTTCGGGCTCGTCGAGCCGATCCATCGCTGGGCGAGCGGCCGAGGGCTGGCGACGGTGCTCCAGGGCACGGACCTGGCCGCCGGCGACTTCGTGCGGTGGTGCAAGCAGGTGGTCGACCTGCTCGACCAGATCGCCCAGGCGGCGCCGACGCCGACGACCCGCGCCGCCGCCCGGCGCGCCGTCGACCAGGTACGCCGGGGGGTCGTCGCGTACAGCTCCGTCTGAGGCCTGCGATACGTTCGGCCCGTGGCCAGCACCCTCTACCGCAACGGCGTCATCCACTCCGCGGCCGACCCGTTCGCCGAGGCCGTCCTCGTCGCCGACGGGCAGGTCGCGTGGCTCGGCAGCGAGGCGACCGTCCACACGGTCCTCGACGGGGTCGACGAGGTGGTCGACCTCGACGGTGCGCTCGTGACGCCCGCCTTCGTCGACGCGCACGTGCACGTCCTCCAGACCGGCGGCGCGCTGCGGTCCGTGGATCTCGGCGCCGGATCGGGCGTCGCGACCCTCGCGGCGGCGCTCGGCACGGTCGCGGACGCGGCCCGGCGCGCGCGCGACCTCGGTCCCTCCTCACCCCTGGTGGGGCGCGGCTGGGACGAGACGTCGTGGCCGGAGAACCGCCCGCCGACGCGTGAGGAGCTCGACCGGGTGGGCGAGGGCGCGCCCGTCGTGCTCCTGCGCACGGACGTCCACTCGGCCGTGGTCTCCTCGTCGTTCGCGCGCGTGGCCGGGTGCGACACGCTGCCGGGGTGGCGCCACGACGGCCTCGTGACGGGGGAGGCCCTCGACCGCGCCATGACGGTGGTCAACGCCGGCATGCGCGCGGACCGCGATGCCCTGCACCGGGCCGCGCTGGAGGCCGCGGCCGCAGCGGGGATCGCCTCGGTGCACGAGCACAGCATGCCGAGCAGCGACGAGCTCGACGACCTCGTGCGGCTGCTCGAGATCTCGCGCGACCCCGCCGGCGGCCTGCCGCTCGTCGTCGGCTACCGGGCCGAGCTCTGCGCGACCGAGGACGACGCCCGCTCGCTCCTGGCACAGGTGCCCGGACTGACCGGCATCGGCGGCGACCTGTGCGTCGACGGGTCCTTCGGCTCCCGCACGGCGGCTCTCCGCGCCCCGTACGCGGACCTGGCGCCGGGCGCCGCGGGGGCGAGCGGGGAGCTCTACCTGAGCGCCGAGGAGGTCGCGGCCCACCTCGCGGCCGTCGGCCGGGCCGGGAAGCACGCCGCCTTCCACGTCATCGGCGACCGCGCCATGGAGGAGGTGCTGCAGGGCTTCGAGCTCGCCGCCGACGCGGAGGGCTCCATCGCCGTCCGGGGCGGGCGGCACCGGATCGAGCACGCGGAGATGGTCGACGCCCGCGCGCTCGCCGCCATGGTGCTCTTCGGCGTCGTCGCCAGCGTGCAGCCGGCGTTCGACGCCCGCTGGGGCCACCCGGGCGGCATGTACGCGCGCCGGCTCGGGGCGACGCGCGCCGCCGGGCTCAACCCCCTCGCCGACCTCGCGGCCGCCGGCGTGCCGCTCGCCCTCGGCTCCGACAGCCCGGTGACCCCGTTCGACCCGTGGGGTGCCGTGCGCGCGGCGATCGAGCACCACGACCCGGGGCAGCGCGTCTCGGCGCGCGCGGCGTTCCGGGCGCACACGCGCGGGGGGTGGCGCGCGGCGGGCCTGGACCACACGGGCGCCGGCGAGATCCGCCTCGGTGCGCCCGCGACGCTCGCCGTGTGGCGGGCCGACAGCCTCGCGGTCCAGGCACCGGACGGACGCGTCGCGGCGTGGAGCACGGACCCCCGCGCGGGTACGCCCTTGCTGCCGGAGCTGGGCCCCGACGTGGCGCCGCCGCGGTGCCTGCGGACGCTGCGCGACGGCGTCGTGCTGCACGACGAGCTCGGCTGAGGAATCGTCGCGACACGCCGACGGACACGCCGTCCGGCGAATCTCACCCCCTCGCGCGGACGTCCGGATGACCTGCGGCGATGGTCGTGACCTGCGCTTTCGTCGGCTTGACGGAGCGTGGTGAGCCGGTAGGTTTTCGGGTGTTCCTCCCCGCGGTTCGCGGACCCGGTCGCCCTCGAGGCTGATCGGTCCGCCCCGGTCGAGGGCACCGGCTTGGCCCGCATGTTCAGTAGACAACGGGCGTCGTGTCCCTCGGGGGGCGACGTCCGGTCCGAAGGACATGCGGGCCGGTCGGTCGGTGCCGCGGGGGAGCACGACCGCTCTGCCGCGCGGTTACCCTGGAGGCGTGCCCTTCGCCCCTCCCCGCCGGATCACCAGCCTGATCCTGGCCGTCGTGGCGGGCCTGGTGTGCGACGCGAGCTTCCCCGGCCTCGGGCTCTGGCCCCTGAGCCTCGTCGCCGTCGCCCTGCTGTTCATCGCCTTCGGGCGCGACAGCGCGCGCTGGAACTTCCTCGTCGGGCTGACCTTCGGCCTGGCGTTCTTCCTGCCCCACCTCACCTGGATCCAGGGCTCGGTGGGCGAGATCCCGTGGGCCGCCCTGTCCCTCGTCGAGGCAGCGTTCGTCGGCCTCGTGGGTGCCGCGTGGGCGTGGGCCCGGCGCGGTGCCGTCATCTGGTCGGCCCGGAGGCTCCAGGTCCCGGCGTTCGCGCTGATCTGGGTGGCCGCCGAGGAGGCGCGGCAGGTGCTGCCGTTCGGCGGCTTCCCCTGGGGACGGCTCGCCTTCGCCCACGCGGACTCGCCGCTCGGCCGTTGGGCGTGGGCGGGCGGTGCGCCGCTGGTCTCGCTGCTCGTCGTGGTCGGTGGCGTGATCGTGGCCTTCGCCCTCCTGGCGCTGCGCCGCATCGACGTCGGGGCCGCCAGCGGCTACCTCATCGTGGCGGCAGCGCTCGTGGGCAGCGGCTGGCTGCTGCCGCTGGGCTCGGCGCCCGACGCCGGCCGGCTCGAGGTGGGCGCCGTGCAGGGGAACGTGCCCGACCGAGGCCTGGACTCGTTCCAGCAGGCGCGCGAGGTGCTCGACAACCACGTCGCGGGGACGTACGCCCTGCTGGACGTCGTCGCGCCGGGAGACCTGGACCTGGTCGTCTGGCCCGAGAACGGCTCCGACATCGACCCGACCGTCGACGAGGCGGCCGGCGCCGCCGTGCAGGGAGCGGCCCGGGCGCTCGACGCGCCGCTGCTCGTCGGGACGCAGGAGTTCCCGGCCGACGGCGGTCGGCTCAACATGTCCCAGCTCTGGGACCCCGAGCTCGGCGTGGTGGACCGTTACGCGAAGCAGCACCCCGCGCCGTTCGCCGAGTACGTGCCCATGCGCGACGTCGCCCGCCGCTTCTCGGACGCGGTCGACCGCGTGAGCACGGACATGGTCCCCGGGCAGGGCGTCGGGCTCATCGAGCTGGAGTCCCCGCGCCTGGGCCGCACCGTCGGCCTCGCGGACGTCATCTGCTTCGAGGTCGCGTACGACGGCATCGTGCGCGACGCCGTCCAGGCCGGGGGAGAGGTGCTCCTCGTCCAGACGAACAACGCGACGTTCGGCCGCTCCGACGAGTCCACCCAGCAGCTCGCGATGAGCCGCCTGCGGGCCATGGAGCACGGGCGGGCCACCATCCAGATCTCCACCGTGGGTGTCAGCGGGGTCATCACGCCCAACGGCGTGCTGACGCAGACGACGGGGCTCTTCACGGCCGAGCAGATGGTCGCCTCGCTCCCGCTGCGCACCGAGCTCACGCCGGCGACGCGCTACGGCGACGCGATCGCGTGGGTGCTGCGGGTGCTCGGGCCGATCACGGTCGTCGCGGGCATCGCCGGGGCCCGCCGCATCCCGCGCGCGGACCGGCTCGCCGCCGCGGACGCCCCGCGCACGGCCCAGCGCGTGCGCTGACACCCCGTCCCGCGCCAGGACAGCGCGTGCCGCGGCGAGGGCCGCGGGTCGGCACGACATGACGAAGGCCGCCACCCCGTGGGGTGGCGGCCTTCGGTCGCGCTGGTGACCGCCGTCAGGCGGAGCGGCGCAGCTTCCCGGCGCGCAGCAGCTCGAGGCGCTCGGTCAGGAGCTCCTCGAGCTCTCCGACCGTGCGGCGCTCGAGCAGCATGTCCCAGTGGGTGCGGGGCGCCTTGCCGGCCTTGGGCTCGGGCTTGCTGGCGTCCCGGAGGAGGGCCTCCTCGCCGCAGCGGCACTCCCACACGACCGGCACGTCCGCCTCGGCCGAGAAGGGCAGGATGATCGTGTGCCCGTTGGGGCAGTCGTAGTACGCCTGGAACCGCGGGGCGAACTCCACGCCCACGTCCGACTCCATGCTGTGGGCACCGATGCGCATACCGCGCAGTGATCGGTCAGCCATCGCGTGACCTCCTTGGCCGCTGGGCGGGCAGAGAGGATCACTCCCGCCCGGTGGGTCTGTCTGTCGTCCTGCACTCTCAACGCGCCCGCCGCCACCGGTGTTCCGGCGGGTCGTGAAGGTCCGGTGAACGTGCCACCACCGCCGCGGTGAACCGGCGCCGCGGCTGCGGTCCACCGTCCCGCGGGCGCCGTCGCCCTGCAACTCGGGAGCCCGGGGACGTCGTCGCGGGCCGTTCGACCTCAGCGCTCGGGGTGCCCGGGCTGCGCGAGGACGACGCCGTCGGTGAACATCACCCCGTCCGCGAAGCGCGCCTCGACGCTGCCGCCACCGAACTGCTCGGCGTACAGCCGCGCGTACAGACCGCCCGTCGCGAGCAGCTCGTCGTGCGTCCCGCGCTCCGCGATGCGTCCCGCGTCGACCACCACGATGACGTCCGCGTGCCGGATCGTGGAGAGGCGGTGCGCGATGGCGATCGTCGTCCGCCCCGCCATGACCTGGTTCAGCGCCTGCTGCACCAGCCGCTCCGACGCGGTGTCCAGCGCCGAGGTCGCCTCGTCGAGGATGAGGATCCTCGGGTCCTTGAGCAGCACGCGCGCGATCGCCAGCCGCTGCTTCTCACCGCCGGAGAGCCGGTACCCGCGCTCGCCCACGGTCGTGGCGTAGCCCTCCGGGAACGCCATGATCCGGTCGTGGATGTTCGCCGCCCGGGCCGCGGCGGCCAGCTCGTCGTCGCTCGCGTCCGGGCGCGCGTAGCGGAGGTTGTCCCCGATGCTCGCGTGGAAGAGGTACGGGTCCTGCGTGACCATCCCGACGGCGTCCGCGACGGAGGCCAGCGTGAGGTCGCGGACGTCGTGGCCGTCGATGAGGACAGCACCGGAGTCGACCTCGTAGAGCCGGGGGACGAGGTAGCTCAACGTCGTCTTGCCTGCGCCGGAGGGGCCGACGAACGCCGCCAGCTGGCCGGGCTCGATGCGCAAGGACACGCCGCGCACCGTCCACGTGCGGCCGGGTCCCGGCCCGTCGGCCGGGGAGTGGTCCGACGCAGAACCGTCCGTCGGGGAGCCGTCCGGCCCGGAGCCCTCGGGCGCGCCGTCGCCGACCGGGCGGAGGCTCCCGTGGCCGCCCGCCGGCGTGCCGGCGGACCGCGGGCGCTCGACGGCCGCGG
>NZ_JACEXH010000136.1:0-9284 GCF_014525465.1 Actinotalea sp. JY-7885
GAGCCGGCCGACGCCCCGCGCCCCGCCGGGGGCGAGCCCGACCGCCCTGCCGAGGACGCGCCCGACGCCGCCCCCGCCGCCGACCCGGCTGCCGACGACGCGTCCGACGGCGACGCGTCCGACGCCACCGACGACGACGCGCCGCAGTCCGTGCGCGACTACCTCGTCGCGCACGGACTGCGGCGCGCGCAGCTCTACCTCGGACCGTTCGGCCTGGCGATGCTGCGCCTGTACGTCGAGGCCCGCGCCCACCCCACGGTGTTCGCGGAGATCCGCCACGACGCGATCACCACGTTCGTGCTGGACGAGCGCCACCGCGTCGAGGACGCGATCCGCGACGGCGAGCTGCCGGCGGGGGCCTCCGCCGTGCAGCTCCTCGACGCGGTCGAGGGCGCCATCCTCATGCACGTCCTCGTGACGCCGCCCGAGCTCCTCGAGCGGGTGCACCGCACGATGCCGGAGTACGTCTCCCGGCTCGTGGACGCCCAGCTCGCCGCGGTGGCGCACGCCGGCTCCGCGCCTACCCCTCCCGGTAGCTGACGCCGAAGCCGCCGCGCGGGTAGTGCCACCGCAGCGCGCCGGGCGCCGCCACGGCCAGGCACGTGCCGCACTCGACGCAGGCGGCGTAGTCGGCGACGACGCGGCCGTCCTGCTCGCTGTACACCCCGGCCGGGCACACCGCGATGATCGCCTTGTCCGTCCCGGTGCTGCGGCACAGCTCCTGGTCGATGGCGATGTGCGACTCCTCCTCGTCGATCGTGAAGGTCGTGCGGGCGAGCCGCTCGGGAACCGTCATCGGGGTGCTCACAGTGCCCTCACTCCTGCCCATCCGTCGCTGACCAGCTGCCGGAGGGTCACCGGCGACCGGGAGAAGGCCGCCTTCGCCGTCTGGACGAGGTGACGCCGGGGCGTCCCGTCCAGCGCGAAGACGTCGTGGAAGATGCTCGCCGCGAGCTCGCCGTAGGCGCCGTACATGCCGGTGCGCTCGAGGAACTTCGGCGCCTTGCCATAGGTCCGCATGTCCTTCATGACGAAGCTCTCCTCGAGGCGGCGCCGGTAGCCGGCCAGCCCCTCGCGCGAGACGTCGCCCGCGGCCAGCGCCTCGACCACGGCGTCCGCCGCCGCGAGGCCGGACCCGATCGCCAGGTCCATGCCCCGCACGGTCAGCCCGCTGTTGATGGTCAGGCCCGCGGCCTCCCCCACCACGAGCATGCCGTGGGTGGCGACCTCGCCCACCATCGCGAGCCCGCCCTCGGCGACCACGTGGGCGCCGTACTCGACCATCTCCGCACCGCGGAGGTACGGCGCGAGCCCGGGGTGCTGGAGGTAGTGCTCGAACACCTCGGCCGACGTCCGGCCCGAGCGCACGAGGTCGTCGAGCCGCAGCACGACACCGACCGACAGCGAGGTCGTGTTGGTGTACAGGAACCCGCCGCCTCCGATCCCGAGCGTGCAGTCACCGACGATCGCGTGCGCGGCGCCCTGGTCCCCCGTGACGCCGAACCGGTCCTCGATCGTCTGGCGCGGCAGGGCCATGACGGCCTTGACGCCGACGGCCATGTGGTTCGTCGGCTCCTTCGGCCGCAGGCCGATGCTCCGCGCGAGGAAGGAGTTCACACCGTCGGCGGCCACCACGACGCGAGCGCGCAGCTGGTCGTCGCCCGCCTGGACCCCGACCACCCGCGGCGCGCCGTCGGGCCCCGGCTCGGTGAGCAGGGTGTCGACGCGCACGCCGGGCATGAGGAACGCCCCGGCCTCCTCGGCCTTGCCGGCGAGCCACGGGTCGAACTTCGCCCGCAGCACCGTGACCGCGTTGACCGGGTCGGCCAGACCCTGGCCGCTGTAGTCGATCCCGACCGCCGAGTCCGGCGTGAGGAACGTCGTCACGTGGCGCGTGATGCGCCGCTCGACGGGCGCCTCGTCCGCGAAGCCCGGGAAGACCTCGTCGAGCACGCGGCCGTAGAGCACGCCGCCCGAGAGGTTCTTCGACCCGGGCGTCTCGCCGCGCTCGATGAGCACGACGGACAGCCCGGCGGACGCCATCCGGTACGCCGCGACGGCGCCGGCCGGGCCCGCGCCGACGACGGCGACGTCGAAGTCCGGCTCGGCGACCTCGCTCACGACGTCGCCCCGACGGCCGCCGTGAGGGCCGGCACCACCTGGTAGAGGTCGCCGACGATGCCGTAGTCGCACTGGGCGAAGATCGGCGCGTCGCGGTCCGAGTTCACCGCGACGACGACGCCCGCGTCCCGCACGCCGACCATGTGCTGGAGCTGACCCGAGATGCCGACGGCCACGTACAGCGCGGGCGAGACGTGCTGGCCCGAGATGCCGATGTACCGCTCCTTGGCGAGCCAGTCGACGCCCTCGGCGAGGGGACGCGAGCACGCCAGCTCACCGCCGAGCGCGCGCGTGAGGTCCTCGATCAGCGCGACGTCCTCGCGGGCCTTGAGGCCGCGGCCGACCGCGACCACGGTCCGCGCGGCGCCCAGGTCGACGTCCGCCCGCTCCTTGGTGCGCACGTCGGTGATCGTGACGCCCGTCAGCGGCGCGACGGCCACCTCCTCGACGGGCGCCGCGGCACCGGCCTCGGCGACGGCGCCGGGACCGACGGCGAGCACGACGACGCCCTCGACGGCGCTGCGGTGCTCGCTGATGCCGCCGAGCACGCCGTGCGTGACGACGACCTGCTCGCCGGACTCGACGGCGGTGACACCCTGGAGCACCGGCGCGCCGACCCGGGCCGCGACGGCACCGAGCAGGGCACGCCCCGCGCCGGTGGTGGCGCCGACGACGCCGCGCGGTGCGGCCTCGGCGACGACGCGCGCCACCTCGGACGCGAGCGCCTCGACGGGCAGGCCGTCGGGCAGGGGAAGCCACAGGACGCGGTCGACGGCGGGGGCGACGGCGTCCGCGACCTCGCGGCGTCCGGCGACCACGGCGACGACCTCGGTCGCGAGGGTGCGGGCCGTGGTGACGAGCCCGGTGACGGCCGGCTCGTCGGCGACGAGGACCAGGGCCTGGGTGGAGTTGCTCATGGTGACGCTCACTTCCTACAGGACGCCGGCCTGGCGCAGGGCGCCGACCAGCTCGGTGGCGGCGGCGGCCGGGTCGCTGCCGTCCAGGACGATGCCGCGGCGGTCGCCGGCGGCCGGGCGGGCGGTGCCCACGGTGGTGACGACGGTGCCGGGGGCCGGCACGTCGAGCTCGGCGAGCGGCAGCACCTGGACGGGCTTCTTGGCGGCGCCGAGGATGTCCTTCATGCCCGGGACCCGCGGCACGACGGCGTCCGTCGTGGTCGCGAGCACGGCCGGACCGCTCACCGCGAGGGTCACGACGCCGGCCGGCGCCTCGCGCTCGACGACGAGGCCGCCGTCCTGCGGCACGACCGACGAGACGGACGTCAGCCCGAGCCAGCCGAGGTGCCCGGCGAGCGTCATGGGGACCTGACCGGCGGCGACGTCGATCGACGAGTCGCCCGTCAGGACGACGCGGACGTCGCCGAGGCTGCGGACCGCCGCGGCGAGCACCGCCGCGAGGCGGGTGCCGTCGGCGCCGGCCAGGGCGTCGTCGGCCACGACCACGAGCCGGTCCAGGCCGCGCGAGAGCGCGGCCTTGCGGCCGAGCGGGGTGTCGATGGACGCGTCGCCGACGGTGAGGCCGACCACCTCGTCACCGGTGGTGTCGGCGAGCGCGCGGGCGAGCTCGAAGGCGACGGGGTCGTACTCGCTGACCGAGGCCTTGGCGCGGCTCGGGTCGACGGTGCCGTCGGGGCGGACCTCGACGTGCTGGGGGTTGGGCGCCCACTTGTAGGCGACGACGATCTTCATGGGGTTCTCCTCGGGAGGTGGCTGTGGCGGGCGCGGTGCGTCAGCTGTGGTCCTTGACGATCTGCCGGCCGGCGATGTGGACCATGATCTCGTCGGTGCCGCCGCCGAAGCGGTGTCCGCGCAGGTCGCGCCACAGGCGCGAGACGCGGGTGCCGACGGTCACGCCGACGCCGCCGAAGATCTGCATCGCCTCGTCGGCCACCTCGAAGGCGGCCATCGCGGCGTAGCGCTTGCACAGCGCGCCCTGGCTCTTGAGCGGCAGCTCCTGGTCGACCATCCACGCCGTCTTGTAGACGAGGTTGCGGATGTTCTCGAGCTTGATCGCCATGTCGGTGAGCTTGAGCTGGATCAGCTGGAAGGAACCGATCGGGACGCCGAACTGCACGCGCTGCGCGGCGTAGGTGGCGGCGTCGTCGAAGGCGCACTGCGCCATGCCGAGGCAGTTGGCGGCGATGACGAGCCGCTCGAGCTCGAAGTTGCGCATGAGCTGCTTGAAGCCGTTGCCCTTGACCCCGACCAGGCAGCTCTCCGGCAGCGTGACGTCGTCGAGGAAGATCTCGCACGAGTCCGAGATGTGCCAGACGATCTTGTCCAGGCGGTTCGTGGTGACGCCCGGGGCGTCCATCGGCACGAGGTACATCGAGATGGCCTTGCGGCGGTCCTCGACCTCGGGGTTCTTCGCCATGAGCAGCAGGTAGCGCGACTGCAGCGCGTTGGTGATGAGGGTCTTGGTGCCGTTGAAGGTCACCATCCCGTCGTGGTGCACGGCCGTCGTGGCCATCGCCGCGTTGTCCGAGCCGGCGCCGGGCTCGGTGAAGCCGAGCGCGAAGGGCACGTCGCCGGCGGCGAGGAGCCCGAGGATCTCCTGCTGCTGCTCGTGCGAGCCGAACTCCAGGATGTCCATCGCCTGGAGCAGCTCGAGGCCGTAGCCGTTGTTCAGCCCCTGCCGCGCGACCCGCTCGGCGAGCATCACGAGCGTCAGCGCGTCGCTGGGCGTGCCGCCGAACTCCTCGGGGAAGCCGAGCGAGCCGAAGCCGGCCTCGTTCATCGCCTTGCGGAACGACGTCGGCGGCTGGTGCGTGAGGTCGAGGTCGGCGATGTACGACTCGGGGCACTCGCGCTCGAGCAGCTCGTCGAGGCTCTCCAGGAGCAGCTGCTGCTCGTCCGTCAGGCCGAAGTCCATGGGTGTCCCTCTCCAAGTCCCAGGGGCGCCCGTTCGATCCGCGCCCGGCCGCCGTCGTGGCGTCCGGAGCCATCGTCGGCCGCTGCCCCCCACCACTTCTCAGGACAATGGTCCCGTTTACCGACGCAGCCCGTCCGGAAAAGTACGGAGCGTTCGGCGGACCTCCGTCGACCGTTCCGAGGAAGGGACACGACGTGGCACACGTCATCACCGCGGCCGAGGCCGCAGAGCTCGTCGCCGACGGCGACACCGTCGCACTGAGCGGGTTCGGCCTGGCCTGCGTCAACGAGGAGACGCTCGCCGCCGTCGAGCAGCGCTTCCTCGCCACGGGCGCCCCGCGCGCCCTGACGGTCATGCACGCGAGCGCCGTCGGCAACCGCCGCGACAAGGGCATGAGCCACTGGGGCCACGAGGGCCTGCTCAAGCGCTGGATCGGCGGGATCGCGATCGCGTCGCCGAAGCTCGCGGCCCTCATCGAGGCCGACGGGTGCGAGGCGTACAACCTCCCCCAGGGCGTCATCACGCAGCTCTACCGGGAGATCGCGGCCAAGCGCCCCGGCGTGATCACCAAGGTCGGCCTCGGCACGTTCGTCGACCCCCGGGTCGAGGGCGCGCGCATGTCGCCCTCCTCGGTCGACGACCTCGTCCAGGTGGTCGAGCTCGCCGGTGAGGAGTGGCTCTTCTACCCCTCGTTCCCCGTGAACGTCGCGCTGATCCGCGGCACCGTGGCCGACGAGGACGGCAACCTCACGCTCACGCACGAGGGCCTCAAGATGGAGGTCCTGCCCATCGCGCAGGCGGCGCACAACAGCGGTGGCATCGTCATCGCCCAGGTCGAGTCGATCGCCAAGGCCGGCTCGCTGGACCCGAACGACGTCAAGGTCCCGGGCATCCTCGTGGACTACCTGGTCGTCTCCTCCCCGGAGAACCACTTCCAGACCGAGAACACCCACTACAACCCGTCGTTCTCCGGCCAGCTGCGCGTCCCGCTCTCGGGCGTCGCGCCGCTCGCGCTGTCCGAGCGCAAGGTCATCGCGCGACGCTGCGCGATGGAGCTGCGTCCCGGCACCGTGCTCAACCTCGGCGTGGGCATCCCCGCCGACGTCGGCGTCGTGGTGGCGGAGGAGGGCCTCAGCGACCAGATCATGCTGACCACCGAGGCCGGCGCCGTCGGCGGCGTGCCCGCCGGGCTCAAGGACTTCGGGCACGCGTACAACCCCCAGGCCCTGGTCGACATGCACGCGCAGTTCGACTTCTACGACGGCGGCGGCCTCGACGTGGCGGTCCTCGGGCTCGCCCAGACCGACGCCGTCGGCAACGTCAACGTGTCGAAGTTCGGCTCGCGCGTCGCCGGCTGCGGCGGCTTCATCAACATCTGCCAGTCGGCCAAGACCCTGGTCTTCGCGGGGACGTTCACCGCGGGCGGGCTCGACGTCGAGGTCGCGGACGGCGCGGTGAGCATCCGCACCGAGGGCCGGGCCCACAAGTTCCTCGGCCAGGTCGAGCAGATCACGTTCAGCGGCCCGTTCTCGGCGCAGCGCGGTCAGCGCGTCCTCTACGTCACCGAGCGCGTCGTCTTCGAGCTGGTCGACGGCGTCATGACCGTCATCGAGGTCGCGCCCGGCGTGGACCTGCAGACCGACGTCCTGGACCAGATGGACTTCGTCCCGGCCGTGTCCCCGGACCTGCGGCAGATGCCGGCCGAGCTCTTCCACGAGACCTGGGGCGGCCTGGCTGCCCACGTGAGCGGTACCCCCGTCCCGCAGTACCCCTCCGCGCCGGCGCCGACGCCCGCGCTCGTCGGAAAGGCCTGACATGTCCCGGACAGCCACGCCCACCATCAACCGGTGGGCCGTGCTCTGGGGATCCGTCGCGATCCTCATGTGCACGGGCGCGATCTACTCGTTCTCCGTCTTCGCCGGGCCGCTGAGCGGCCTGCGCGGCTGGACGATGCCCGAGGTGATGATGGCGTTCACCATCAACGCCGCGATCGGCCCGATCCCGATGATCCTGGGCGGGTGGATCGTCGACAAGGGCGGCGCCCGCGTCTCGATCCTCGTCGGCGGCCTCATGTTCGCGGCGGGCTTCATGCTCACCGGCATCTCGACGACGACCACGATGCTCTACCTGAGCTACGGCGTCCTCGCGGGCCTCGGGCAGGGCCTGGCCTACTCGGGCTGCCTGAACAACACGATGAAGCTCTTCCCGGACAAGCGCGGGCTCGCGGCCGGACTCATCACCGGCGGCATGGGCGCCGCCTCGGTGATCGCCGCCCCGGCGGCCCAGGCGATCATCAAGGGATCGGGCGTCACGACGGCGTTCGTCGCGATGGGCGCCGTGTACGCCGTCGTCGTCGTGGTCGCCGCGCTCTTCCTGCGGGCCGCGCCCGTGGGCTACACCCCGGCCGGCTGGACACCGCCGGCGGGTGCCGGCGGCCAGGTGAACCTGCCGTGGACCGGCATGGTGCGCACGCCCGCGTTCGTCCTCATCTTCCTGATGATGGGTGTCGGCGCGTTCTCCGGGCTCATGATCGCCTCGCAGGCCTCCGGCATCGGCCAGAGCGCGATGTTCGGCCTGAGCGCCACCACCGCGGCCGTGTTCGTGTCGATCTACGCCGCCTGCAACATGCTCGGTCGCATCGTCTGGGGCGCGGTCTCCGACCGCCTCGGCTACACGACCGGCCTGATGCTGATCTACACGGTCGTCGGCCTGTCGATGCTCGTGCTGGTCACCGTGTCCTCCACGGTCGGCTTCGCGATCGGCATCATCGGCCTGGGCCTGTGCTTCGGCGGTGTCATGGGCATCTTCCCGGCGCTGACCATGAAGAACTTCGGTCCCAGGTTCCAGGGCATCAACTACGGGATCGTGTTCACGGCGTACTCGGTCGCCGCGTTCTTCGCCCCGCGGATCGCCGCGAGCATGGGCGCGGAGGGCGACTACACCAAGCCGTTCATCATCGCGATCGCGCTCGCGGTCGTCGGCCTGCTGCTCACGCTCGTGCTGGTCCGCGTGAGCCGCCGTCCGGCGACGCCGACGGACACGCCTGCCACCCCGGCGGACCGCGCTCCGGCGGCGACGGGAGCCTGACCTGTCCGGCGCCGGCCGTCCTCCCACGGCCGGCGCCGGCACCCAGCTCCGCGGTGCGCGGCGGGATCCCAGGCCCGCCGCGTACCGCGGTCACCACGAGAGGCAGTGAGCACGTGGACGTGGACCTCAGCCCCGCCGCCGCGTTCGCGCACGCCGCGTACCGCGCGCCGGGCGCCACGAGCGTCGTCGACGAGGACGCGCGGTGGACCGCGAGGCAGGTGGCGGCGGCCGCCGCCGCCCTGGCGGGCGAGCTGACGGCGGCCGGGGTACGCCCCGGGGACCGGGTCGCGCACGCCGGGCGCAACAGCGTCGAGCTGCTCGTCACCCTCCTCGCGAGCGCGCACGCGGGGGCGGTGTTCGTCCCGCTCGGCTTCCGGCTCTCCGCGGCGGAAGCCGGTGCGCTGCTCGACCACGCCGAGCCGTCCGCCCTCCTGGTGGACCACGACCTCGCGGACGTCTACCGCGACGTCGCCCACGCACGACCCGGCCTGAGCCTCGTCCCGCACGGCCACGCGACGCCCCGCGCCCTCGGTGCCGACGCCGACGCGCACCCCTACGGCGAGCCCACGCGCTGCGCCCCGGACGACCTGGCCGTCCTCATCTACACCTCCGGCACCTCCGGCCGGCCCAAGGGCGTGCAGCTCACCCATGGCAACCTGTGGTGGAGCGCGCGCAACATCGACGCGACCTTCGACACGCGCGCGGACGACGTCGCCCTCGCCGTGGCGCCGATGTCCCACATCGGGGGCCTCAACGCCTTCGTCCTGCGCACGCTGGTCCGCGGGGGCACCGTCCTGTCCCGCCGGGCGTTCGACGCGGAGCGCTCGCTCGCGGACCTCGTCGGCGGCGCCACCACGGTGTTCGGGGTGCCCGCGATGTTCGGGGCGATCACCCGGTGCCCCGGGTTCGAGGTCGCGGACCTCTCCGGTGTCCGGGCGGCGATCGTCGCCGGCGCGCCGGTGCCGCCGGCGCTCGTGCGGACCTTCGCGGCGCGCGGCATGCACCTGCAGCAGTCGTGGGGCATGAGCGAGACCGGGCCGGGAGCCACCTACCTGCCGCAGCGCTGGACCACCGCCAAGGCGGGCTCCGCCGGCCTCCCGCTGCCGTGGACGACGCTGCGCCTGGCGGACCCGGTGAGCGGCGCCGTCACGCCCGTCACCGCCGGCGCGACCGGCGCGGCCGGC
>NZ_JACEXH010000137.1:0-9205 GCF_014525465.1 Actinotalea sp. JY-7885
ACCGCCCGAGGGGACGCGGACGAGGGAGTCGGCCTCGCCGGTCAGGCCGAGCGCCGCCGCCTGGCCCACGAGCGCGCGCAGCGCGTCCGGGAGGTCGTCGGCGCCGACGAGCGCCACCGCGGGCGCGGGGGTCGTCCCGGCGCGGCGCGCGACGGCGACGACCAGCGCGTCGACATCGAGGCGGGCGGGGTCCTTGGACGTGAGGGTGAGTGTGGCCACCCGCCGATGCTAGCCGCGCGGCCACGTATCCTCGTCCGCGTGTGGTCCCCCCTCGTCCTGCTGGTCGTGGCCCTGTCCGTGGTGCTCGCGGGGTGGGCCGGCTGGCGCACCGCACGGGACCAGCCCGTGATCCTGCGCCAGCTCCTGTTCGGGGGCGTCGTCGAGGCGCTGCTCCTGGTGCAGGTGCTCGTCGCCGCCGTGCGCGCCGTGACCGGGGACGGCCCCGCCGACGCCCCGACCTTCTGGGGCTACCTCGTCACGACGCTCTTCGTGCTCCCCGTCGCGGCCGCCTGGGCCTTCACCGAGCGCAGCCGCTGGAGCTCGGTCGTGCTCCTCGTCGCCTCGCTGACCGTCGCGTTCCTCACGTACCGCTGCGTCCAGGTCTGGACCGGCGTGCCGGCCGTGGGAGCGGCGTGAGCGCGGCCGACGCGCCCGCCGCCCGGCCGACGGGCTCCGGTCCGGGGCGCCTGCTCGTCCTGGTCTACGGCGTCCTCGCGGTCGCGGCGACGGCCCGCTCGGCGGTGCAGATCGGCCGCGACCTGGAGGCGGCACCCCTGGCGTACACCCTCTCGGCCGTCGCCGGCCTCGTGTACCTGGTGGCGACCGTGGCACTGGCCCGTGGCACCGGCGGCTGGCGCCGGGTGGCGTGGGCCGCCGTCGTCTTCGAGGCGGTGGGGGTGGTGGTCGTCGGGCTGCTGTCCGTGCTGGCGCCCGACCTGTTCCCTGACGACACCGTGTGGTCGCGCTTCGGCGCCGGCTACGGGTTCGTGCCGCTCGTGCTGCCCGCCCTGGGGCTGGCGTGGCTCGTCCGGACGCGCGGGTCGGCCGCCGGGCCCCGGCGCTAGGTTGAGGGCCGTGTACCGGCTGCTGTTCGACCAGGTGTTCCGGCGGATCGACCCGGAGCGCGCGCACCACCTCGGGTTCGCCGTCGTGCGGGGCGTCGCGGCGGTCCCTGGCCTGCGGTCGGTCGTCGCCCGCAGGTGTGCGCCGCCGGGGCCGGCCCTCGAGGTGCTCGGGCTGCGCGTGCCCGGCCCGTTCGGCCTCGCCGCCGGCTTCGACAAGGACGCCCGCGGCATCCGCGGCCTGACGATGATCGGCTTCGGCTTCGTCGAGGTCGGCACCGTCACGGCGCTGCCGCAGCCCGGCAACGACCGCCCGCGGCTGTGGCGCCACGTCGATCGGCGCGCGGTGCGCAACCGCATGGGCTTCAACAACGAGGGCGCCGAGGCCGTCGCCGCGCGGCTGCGGCGCGTGCGGGCGGCGGCCTGGTCGCGCGGCGTCGTCGTCGGCGTGAACATCGGCAAGAGCAAGGTCACACCGGCGTCGGAGGCCGCGGCGGACTACGCCGCCAGCGCGCGGCTGCTCGCCCCGCTCGCCGACTACCTGGTGGTCAACGTGTCGTCGCCGAACACGCCGGGGCTGCGCTCGCTCCAGGCCGTCGAGCAGCTGCGCCCCGTCCTGCGTGCCGTCCAGGACGCGGCGGCCGAGGTCGGCGCCACGGCGCCGCTGCTGGTGAAGATCGCCCCGGACCTCTCGGACGACGACGTCGACGCCGTCGCGGACCTGGCCGCCGAGCTGGGCCTGGCGGGAGTGGTCGCCGTCAACACGACCATCGCGCACACGCTGGGCGAGGGCGGCCTCTCCGGCCCTCCCGTCCGCGAGCGCGGCCTCGCCGTCGTCCGGCGCCTGCGCGAGCGGCTGCCCGCCGGCGCCGTCGTCCTCGGCGTGGGCGGGATCACGACGCCCGCGGACGCCCTGGCGTACCGGGAGGCCGGCGCCGACCTGGTCCAGGGCTACACGGGGTTCGTCTACGAGGGGCCGTTCTGGGCGGCCCGGCTGAACCGAGCCCTCGCCGGCCGCTGGTCGACCGCGGTGGCGCGGTGACCCGGGTGCAGTGGGAGTGGCGCTTCCTCGACGCGCAGGACGTGCCGCTCGACCGGCCGCTGAGCCCGGCGTTCACCAACCGGTTCGACGCGGAGTCGTGGCTCGGCGAGCAATGGCGCCACCTCGCCGGTCAGGGCGTCGCGTCGGCGCAGCTCCTGCAGGAGGGCCACCCCGCGGCACCGGCCCTGCCCCTGCGCACGGGCTGAGCACCCGGCGCCCCGCGCGCCGGGCCGGACGTACCGTGACCCCGTGCGCCGCTCCCTGCAGCTCCTCGTCGGTCTGGTCCTCTACGCGGTGTCCATCGCGACGCTCGTCCGGGCCGGTCTCGGCAACATGCCGTGGGACGTGCTGAGCGAAGGGCTCTCGGAGCGTCTCGGCTGGACCTTCGGCACCGTGACCGTCGCGGTGAGCGGCGTCGTGCTGCTGTGCTGGATCCCGCTGCGCCAGCGACCCGGGATCGGGACCGTCGCCAACGTGCTGGTCATCGGGGTCCTCGTCGACCCGTTCCTCGCCGTCCTCGCGCTCCTGCCGCAGCCGCTGCCGGTGGCGGCGGCGATCGCCATGACGGTGGCGGGCATCGGGCTCAACGGGCTCGCGACGGCTTGCTACATCGGCACCCGCCTCGGCCCCGGGCCGCGCGACGGGCTGATGACGGGCGTGGTGGCGCGCACGGACTGGCCGGTCCGCCTCGTCCGCTCGGGCATCGAGGTGCTCGTCGTCGCGGCGGGCTGGCTGCTCGGCGGGACGGTGGGCCTCGGCACCCTCGCGTACGCGCTGGGCATCGGGCCGGTCGTGCACGCGCTCATGCCGCGCTTCCTCATGGCGCCGCGCGGCACCACGCCCCCGCAGGGCGGGGCGCCCTCGACGTCGGTCGAGGCCGCCCCGGCCTGACGGGGTGCCTGGGTCAGGCGGGCCGCTTCTGCGGCGCACCCTCGGCGGTCTTCGCCGGGTCGCGCACGACGACGTCGCCCAGCACCTCGTCGATGCGCGTCATGAGCTCGGCCGGGATCGTCACGCCCGAGGCGGCGACGTTCTCGTGCACCTGCTCGGGACGCGACGCGCCGATGATCGCCGCGGCGACGTTCTCGTTCTGCAGCACCCACGCGACGGCGAGCTGCGCCATGGTCAGATCCAGCTCCTGCGCGATCGGCGCGAGCCCCTGGACGGCGCCCAGGACCTCGTCGTTCATGAAGCGGCCGATCATGCGCGCGCCGCCCTTCTCGTCCGTCGCGCGCGACCCGGCGGGCAGCTCCTGGCCGGGCTTGTACTTGCCGGTCAGCACGCCCTGGGCGATGGGGGACCACACGATCTGGGAGAGGCCGAGCTCGCTGGAGGCCGGGACGACCTCCTCCTCGATGACCCGCCACAGCATCGAGTACTGCGGCTGGCTCGAGATGAGCTGGATGCCGAGCTCCGACGCCAGCGCGTGGCCGGCCCGGATCTGGTCCGCCGTCCACTCGCTCACGCCGATGTAGAGCGCCTTGCCGTGGTGGACGACGTCGGCGAACGCCTGCATCGTCTCCTCGAGCGGCGTCTCGGTGTCGTAGCGGTGCGCCTGGTAGAGGTCCACGTAGTCGGTCCGCAGCCGCGTCAGCGAGGCGTCGATCGACTCCATGATGTGCTTGCGCGAGAGTCCCACGTCGTTGGGGCCACCCGGGCCGGTCGGCCAGTAGACCTTGGTGAAGAGCTCGTACGACGCGCGTCGCTGGCCCTTGAGGGCCTTGCCGAGGACGGACTCGGCCTTGCCGTTGGCGTAGACGTCAGCCGTGTCGAACGTGGTGATGCCGGCGTCGAGGGCCGCGTGCACGCACGCGACCGCGGCGTCCTTCTCGACCTGCGAGCCGTGCGTGAGCCAGTTGCCGTAGGCGATCTCCGAGATCTTGAGGCCGGAGTTCCCGAGGTAGCGATGTTCCATACCTCGGAATCTACGGCAGCGGCCGGCACCCGTGCGCCGACCCCGGGCTCAGACCGGGAACTCGCCGCGCTTGACCTGGGTGCGCGGCAGCCGGGTCCGGCGCAGCTGGAAGGCGCGGAGGACGCCGTACATCACCGCGCCGCGCTGCACCTCGCCGAACTTGTCGGTCAGGCGCTGGCGCAGCTTGCGGCCCAGCAGGATCGCGTCGAGGACCATGGCGGCGACGTACGTGTAGAGCACGACGATGACCACGATGCTCGCGACCGCGTTCTGCCCGGTGAACATGAGCGCGACGACGACGACGATCGAGGCGGGCAGGAAGAACTCGCCGAGGTTGCGGCGCGCGTCGACGTGGTCGCGCACGAAGCGGCGGACCGGTCCCTTGTCGCGCGGCGGGAGGAAGCGGTCGTCGCCCGTCTGCAGCGCCTGGTGCTCACGTTCGCGGGCCGCCCTGGACGCGGCGCGTGCCGCCTTCGCGGCGGCCTTGCGGTCGGCCGGGACCAGCGGCTTGCGCCGCGCCGCCTCCGCCTCCTTGCGCTTGGGCGTCGGGCGCCCCTTGCCGCTCCCGGACGCCGACGTCGGCTCCGGCGGCACGGACTGCTCGGCGGGCGTGGACGCGGGGCGGTTGCGGGACAGCACACGCCCAGGGTAGTCGAGCGCGCGGGTAGCGTGGACGCGTGACCGACGACTCGATGACACCCGACCGCACCGCCTCCGCCCCGCCCGCCGGGCCCGACGTCGCGACGCTCGCGCAGCGTGTCGCGGACGGGTTCGGCGCCCTGCGCGCCGACCTCGAGGCACTGGTGCGGATCCCGAGTGTCTCCGCCGCCAGCTTCGACCAGGCGCACGTCGCCGAGAGCGCGCGGGCCGTCGCGGCGCTCCTGCGCGACGCGGGCATGCCGGAGGTGCAGGTGCTGACCGCCACGAGGCCCGACGGCGTCGTCAGCCGCCCCGCCGTCGTGGCGCGCCGTCCGGCCCCGGCGGGCGCCCCGACCGTGCTGCTCTACGCGCACCACGACGTGCAGCCGCCGGGCGAGCCGGAGGCCTGGTCGAGCGCCCCGTTCGAGCCGACGGAGCGGGACGGGCGCCTGTTCGGCCGCGGCGCGGCGGACGACAAGGCCGGCGTCGTGGCGCACCTGGGCGCGCTGCGTGCCCTGGGGGAGGATCTCGCCGTCGGCGTCACGGTGTTCGTGGAGGGCGAGGAGGAGATCGGCTCGCCGACCTTCGTCGACTTCCTGCGGACGCACCAGACCCTGCTCGCGGCGGACGTCATCGTGGTCGCGGACTCCTCGAACTGGCGCGTGGGCGTGCCCGCCCTGACGACGAGCCTGCGCGGGCTCGTCGACTGCGTCGTGGAGGTCGGCGTCGTGGAGCACGCCGTCCACTCCGGCATGTACGGCGGGGCGATCCTCGACGCGCCGACGCTGCTCGCCCGCCTCATCGCGACGCTGCACGACGACGACGGGAGTGTCGCGGTGCAGGGCCTGGTGAGCGGACCCGAGCCCACCGTCGACTACGACGAGGACGTGTTCCGTGCGGACGCCTCGGTGCTGCCCGGGGTGCGGCTCGCCGGCACGGGCACGCTCACGGGTCGGCTCTGGAGCAAGCCCGCGCTCTCGGTGATCGGGTTCGACGCGACCCCGGTGGACCGGGCGTCGAACACCATCGCGCCGAGCGCGCGCGCCAAGCTCTCGCTGCGGATCGCGGCCGGGCAGGACCCCGAGGCGGCGTTCGAGGCGCTGCGCGACCACCTCGTGACGCACGCGCCCTTCGGTGCGCGGGTCGACGTCCAGGTGGGGGACCTCGGCAAGGCGTTCCAGGCGCCCGCCGACTCGCCCGCCATGCGCGTCGCGCGCCAGGCGTTCGCGGACGCGTGGGGTACCGCGCCCGTGGACATCGGGATCGGCGGCTCGATCCCCTTCATCGCGGACCTGCTCGAGGTCTTCCCCGACGCCGCGATCCTCGTCACGGGCGTCGAGGACCCCGACTCGCGCGCGCACGGCGCCGACGAGTCGGTCGACCTCGCCGAGCTCGAGCGCGTCGTGCTCGCGGAGGCGCTGCTGCTCAGCCGGATCGCCGGCGCCTGAGCACCGGTCGCCGCCGGTGGCACCCTGCGCGCCACGGGCATACCGTCAGGAGATGAGCAGGGGGGCCGTGCTCCGCGAGCGGCTGGACATCGCGGTGAGTGGGCGAGGGCTGAACAGGCGAGGGCTGAGCGCGCCCGCGCGCGCGGGCGGCCCGGTGACGCCGCCGTGAACGCCGCCCCGGGCCGCGCCCGGATCAGCGCGGCGTCGTTCGGCCTGGTCGTGCTGGGCGGGTTCTTCGGCGTCGCCGCCCGCGAGGGGCTGTCCCTCGCCGTGCCCGACGTCGACGGGGTCCCGGTCGTCATCACGCTCGTCAACGTCGTGGGCGCGTTCCTCCTGGGGTTCCTGTACGAGGGCCTCGCGCGACGCGCGCCGGGGGAGGCGGTCGTCAGTCGGCTCAAGCTGCTCCTGGGCACCGGGTTCTGCGGCGGCCTGACGACGTACAGCTCGCTCGCCACGGACACCGCGGTGCTCCTCGACCGCTCGCGCCTCGACCTCGGCGCGGCGTACGTCCTGGGCACCGTGCTCCTGGGGGCCGCGGCGACGTTCGCGGGCATCGCCCTGGGCGCCCGCCTGCGCGGGCCGACCCGGACCGGGGAGGGTGTCGCGTGACCGCGGGCGCGTTCGTCCTGCTGGTCCTCGCCGGGGGCCTGGGCGCCGGCGTGCGCTACGTGGTCGACGCCGCCATCCGGGCGCGGACCACCTCGGCGTTCCCGTGGCCGACCGCGATCATCAACATGACGGGGTCGCTCGTGCTCGGGGCGCTGACCGGGCTGGTCGTGAGCCGGATCGCGTCCACCGAGATGAGCGCGGTGATCGGGACCGGCTTCCTCGGGGGCTACACGACGTTCAGCACCGCGAGCTACGAGGCGGTGCAGCTCATCCGGGAGCGGCGCTACGGGACCGCGTTCGCCTACGGGGTGGGCGTCCTCGTGGTCTGCGTCGCGCTCGCCTACCTCGGGTACCGCTGGGGCGCCCAGGCCTAGCCCGCCGCGCGCGCTGCGTGCGGCCCACGACGAGAGGACCGACGATGACGTCACTGCTCGAGGGCCGGACGGCGCTCGTCACCGGGGGGACCCTCGGGATCGGCCGCGGGATCGCCGACGTCCTGGCCGCCCAGGGTGCGCGCGTCGCCGTCACGGGCCTGACCGAGGAGGAGTGCGCCCAGGCGCGGGAGCGCGGCGTCCCGGCGCACGTGCTGGACGTGCGCGACGCGCGGGCGTGCCGCGACGTCGTGGCCCGGGTCGAGGCCGAGCTGGGCGGGCTGTCCGTGCTGGCCGCGAACGCCGGCGTCTACCCGCAGGCCCGGATCGCCACGATGAGCGACGACGACCTCGACGAGATCTTCGACATCAACGTCAAGGGCACCGTCCACGCGGTCCAGGCCGCCGTGCCGGCGCTCACCGCCTCGGGGCGCGGGCGGGTCGTCGTGACGAGCTCGATCACGGGCAACGTCACCGGGTACCCGGGGTGGTCCCACTACGGGGCGACCAAGGCCGCGCAGATGGGGTTCGTCCGCTCGGCCGCGATCGAGCTGGCCCCGGCGGGCATCACCGTGAACGCCGTGCTCCCCGGGAACGTCCTGACCCCCGGGCTCCTGGCGCTCGGCCAGGAGTACCGCGACCAGATGTCCCGCTCGGTCCCGCTCGGCTACCTGGCCGAGCCGGCGGACATCGGGGCGGTGGTGGCCTTCCTCGCCTCCGACGGCGCGCGCTACGTCACGGGCCAGGGCATCGTCGTCGACGGCGGCCAGGTGCTCCCGGAGTCACCGGAGGCGCTGACCGAGATGGGCGAGACCGGGCAGCTCGGCGAGCTGGGGGCCTAGGCCGCCCGCCTACAGGACGAGCTCCGGCTGGAGCCGCGCCGGGCTCCACACCCGCTGCCGGTAGGCCGCGTACGTCGTCGCGCCCAGCGCCACGACGAGGACCGCGACGAGCACGGCCACGTCCCGCGCGACCGTCCCCAGGTCGCCGCCGTAGAGCGTCTGCCGCAGCCCTTCGACCGTGTACGACATCGGCAACACCCGGTGCAGCGAGCGCAGGGGCTCCGGGATGGTCTGCCAGGGGAACGTCCCGCCGGCCGTGACCAGCTGGACGAGCATGAGGACGAGGCCGAGGAACTGTCCCACGGTTCCGAGCCACACGTTCAGCGCCTGGAGCACCGCGACGAAGGTCGCCGAGGCGAGCAGGAGCAGCAGGAGCGTGCCGATCGGGTGGACGGGTCGGATGTCGAGCGCGAACGCGACCAGGGAGAACATCACCACGACCTGCCCGACGCCGATCAGCGCCGGCGGGATCCAGCCGCCCAGCGCGGCCCACGCCGCGGGTGCGCCGGCGGAGAGCGCGCGCGACGACAGCCCGCGCACGAGGAGGAACAGCATGTAGGCGCCGATCCACGTGGCCAGCGACATGAAGAACGGTGCGAGCCCCGCGCCGTAGGTGCCCGCCCGCGCCATCGTGTCGCTGACCACCTCGACGGGGTTGCCGATCGTGCGCGCCGTCTCGCGCTCGGTGTCAGGGTCCAGGTCCGGGATGCGGGTGAGCCCCTGCTGCAGACCCTCGCGCAGCTGCGTGACGCCGGAGCCGAGCTCGGACGTGCCGTCGCGCAGCGTCACGCTCGACGACGCGAGCCGCGCGGCGCCGTCCGAGACCTGGGTCGTGCCGGCGGCCAGCGTGCACAGGTCTCTCGCGAGGGTGGCCGCCCCGGAGCTCACCTCGGCCGCGCCCGCCGCCACCTCCTGGCCTCCCTGTGCCGCGGTGGCGATGCCCTGCGTGAGGGCCGGGCTCGCGTCCGCGAGCTCGCGCGCGCCGGTGGCGACCTGGGCCGCGCCGTCGCTCAGCTCGTCCAGCCGGCCGGAGGCGTCCTCGACCTGCGTCACGAGCGAGGCCACGGGCGCCCGGGAGTCCTCGAGGAGCGCCCGGATCTCGGCCGCCTCCGCCTCGGTCAGGCGCCCCTCGGCCACGAGCGGCCCCAGCGCCGCCTCGAGGTCCGTGCGGGCCGTGTCGAGCGCGGCGACGGCCTCGCGCGTGGTCGTGACCGCCTCTCGGCCGACGTGCGCCGCCTCGGCCGCACCGCCCGCGACCTCGCCGGCGCCGACGGCGAG
>NZ_JACEXH010000138.1:0-8853 GCF_014525465.1 Actinotalea sp. JY-7885
ACCGCCGCCACCCGCAGGCGGTGCGCACCGCCGCCGAGCTGGCGGCGCAGTGCGCGTTCGACCTCGCGCTCGTCGCGCCGAACCTGCCGCCGTACCCCGTGCCGCCCGGGCACACCGAGGCGACGTGGCTGCGCGAGCTCGTGCGGCGTGGCGCGCTCGACCGGTACGGGCCGCCCGGCGCGGAGCGGGTGCCGGGCGCCTACGCGCAGATCGCGCACGAGCTCGACGTCATCGAGACGCTCGGCTTCCCGGGGTACTTCCTCATCGTCCACGACCTGGTGTCCTTCTGCCACGAGCGCGGGATCCTGTGCCAGGGCCGCGGCTCGGCCGCCAACTCGGCGGTCTGCTACGCGCTGGGCGTGACAGCCGTCGACGCCGTCCGGCACGGGCTGCTCTTCGAGCGCTTCCTCGCCCCCGAGCGCGACGGGCCGCCGGACATCGACGTCGACATCGAGTCGATGCGCCGCGAGGAGGTCATCCAGCACGTCTACGAGCGGTTCGGCCGCCGGCACGCGGCCCAGGTCGCGAACGTCATCTCCTACCGGCCCAAGTCCGCGGTGCGCGACGCCGCCCGGGCGCTCGGCTACGACGTCGGGCAGCAGGACGCGTGGAGCAAGAGCATCGAGCGCTGGGGCTCGCTGCGCGGGCCGGAGCGGCCGACGTCGTGGTGGCACGTGACGAAGGCGGGCCCGGTGGCGCCCGAGGTGACCGCCGACGGGCACGACGTCGTCCCCGCGCAGCGACCGCCGTCGGCGCAGGAGGAGGGGTCGATCCCCGACCCGGTGCTCGACCTGGCCGACCGGTTCCTGCGCCTGCCCCGGCACCTGGGCATCCACTCGGGCGGCATGGTGCTGTGCGACCGGCCGGTGATCGAGGTGTGCCCGGTGGAGTGGGCGCGCATGCCGGGCCGCACCGTGCTCCAGTGGGACAAGGACGACTGCGCCGACGCGGGCCTGGTGAAGTTCGACCTGCTGGGCCTCGGCATGCTCTCGGCGCTGCGGATCGCGTTCGACCTGGTGGCGCGGCACGAGGGCGTCGAGCTCAGCCTGCACTCGCTGCCGCAGGAGGACCCCGCGGTCTACGACCTGCTGTGCGCGGCGGACACCGTCGGGGTCTTCCAGGTCGAGTCGCGCGCCCAGATGGCGACGCTCCCGCGGCTGCAGCCGCGGTGCTTCTACGACATCGTCATCGAGGTCGCGCTCATCCGGCCCGGCCCCATCCAGGGCGGGTCCGTGCACCCGTACATCAACCGGGTGCGGGGCCGCGAGGAGGTCACCTACCTGCACCCGCTGCTGGAGAAGTCGCTCGCCAAGACCAAGGGCGTGCCGCTGTTCCAGGAGCAGCTCATGCAGATGGCGATCGACGTCGCCGGGTTCAGCGGGGCCGAGGCGGACCGGCTGCGGCGCGCGATGGGGTCCAAGCGCTCGATCGAGAAGATGGAGGCGCTGCGCTCACGGCTCATGTCCGGCATGGCGGCGCGCGGCATCACCCCGGACGTGGGGGAGCAGATCTTCGACAAGCTCAAGGCGTTCGCCGACTTCGGGTTCCCCGAGTCGCACGCGTACTCGTTCGCCTACCTCGTGTACGCGAGCTCGTGGCTCAAGGTGCACCACCCGGCAGCCTTCTGCGCGGCGCTGCTCGCGGCGCAGCCGATGGGGTTCTACTCGCCGCAGACCCTCGTGGCGGACGCCCGGCGGCACGGCGTGACGGTGCTGCGGCCGGACGTGCAGGCGTCCCAGACGCTCGCGGACCTCGAGCGGCTGCCCGACGCCGACCGGCAGGCGCCGGCCGAGGTCCCGGACGAGGAGGTGCCGCGCGCGGGGCGCGGCGGGAGTGGTCCGGCGGCGGT
The DNA here is from genome assembly GCF_014525465.1 of Actinotalea sp. JY-7885. Classification (NCBI taxonomy): domain Bacteria; kingdom Bacillati; phylum Actinomycetota; class Actinomycetes; order Micrococcales; family Cellulomonadaceae; genus Actinotalea; species Actinotalea sp. JY-7885. Next base: position 1,850 of record NZ_JACEXH010000138.1, read on the forward strand.
CGGCGTCGTGCGTCCCACGGAGGCGGCGCTCCGCGGGCCGGCGATCCGCCTCGGGCTCGGCTCTGTCCGGGGGATCGGGGACGCGCTCGCGGACACGCTGGTCGCCGAGCGCACGGCGAACGGACCGTTCACGGGGCTGCGGGACCTGGTGCGTCGCGTCCGGCTCAGCACCACCCAGCTCGAGGCGCTCGCGACGGCCGGGGCGCTGGAGTCCCTGGGCGTCGGCCGGCGCGAGGCGCTCTGGGCGGCGGGGGCGCTCGCCCAGGAGGGGCCGGACACGCTGCCGGGCGTCGCCGTCGGCGTGCAGGCGCCGGCGCTCCCGGGCATGACGCACGTCGAGACAGCGGTCGCCGACGTGTGGGCGACGGGGATGTCCGTGGACTCCTACCCGACGCAGCACGTGCGCGACGGCCTCGTCGCGGCGGGGGTGATCACGGTCGCGCAGGCGTTCGAGCACGAGCCCGGTCGCCGCGTCGGCGTGGCGGGCGTCGTGACGCACCGGCAGCGGCCGGGCACGGCACGCGGCGTGACGTTCCTGTCGCTCGAGGACGAGACCGGCCTGCTCAACGTCATCTGCACGTCCGGGCTCTGGAGCCGGTTCCGCACGATCGCCCGCGGCTCGCCGGCGCTCGTCGTGCGCGGGCGGCTCGAGCGGGCCGACGGCGCGACGAACCTCCTCGCCGAGCACCTCGCGCCGCTGTCCCTGCGGGTACCGACGGCGAGCCGCGACTTCCGGTGACCGGACGTGCGCCCGTGGGCTCGCCGACGACGGGCGGGGACGCGGCGGTCAGCGCTCGGCGCTGCCCACCGGCTCACCGTCGGCGATGCGTTCGTTCTCCGGTGGCGGACCCTGGTCGTGGTCCACCTCCGAGAAGTCCGTCGGTGGGTCGAGGTGCCGCAGGCGGGCGAACACCGCCCACGCCACCGCGATGAGCGGCACCGAGATCACGGCTCCGAGGATGCCCGCGACGAGCGTGCCCGCGGTGACGCCGAGGGCGACCGCCACCGGGTGCAGCGAGACCTGCTTGCCCATGACCAGCGGGGTGAGGATGTGCCCCTCGAACTGGCCGATGAGCGCGATGCCGATGCCCACGAGGATCGCGTTGACGATGCCGTTGGCGGCCAGGGCCACGACCATCGCGACCACCATCGCGAGCGGCGCACCGATGAGCGGGATGAAGGCACCGATGAACACCAGGACCGCGAGCGGCGCCGCGAGCGGGACGCCGAGCGCCAGCAGGATGATCACGGCCAGGATGCCGTCCGCCGCGGCGACGATGAACGTCCCGCGGGTGTAGCCCGAGAACGTGTACCAGGCGACCCCGCCGCCGGTGTGCCACGCCTCGCGGTTGCGCGCCGGCAGCTGGTTGAGGAACCACGTCCACATCTCCGTGCCGCGCGTGACGAAGAAGACCGTGCAGAACGTCGCCAGGGCCAGCGCGGTGAGCACCTGCGCCGCCGATCCCGCGCTCGTCAGGGCCTGGCTCAGGATCGTGCTGCTGTTCTGCTGCAGCCACTCCTGGCCGGACGCGATCCAGTCCTGGACGTCCTCGCTCGTCACCGTGAGGTGCAGTGGGCTGTCCTCGAGGAACGACAGGATGGTGCCGATGCCCGTGTTGAACTGCTCACCGAGCGACGCCCACTGGCCGGCGACCGAGAGCCCGATGTACGTGAACAGCCCGACGATCACGAGCAGCGACGCGAGGATCGACAGCGCGGTCGCGATCCCCCGCGGCATGAAGCGGTCCAGGACGTTGACGATCGGGCGCAGCACCGCGGTGAAGACGAGCGCGAGGAACACCGCGATGAACAGGAGCAGCACGCGCGACGTCGCGTAGAAGACCAGGGCGACGGCAGCGACGACGACCAGCACGCGCCACGACCAGCCCGCGACGACGCGCAGCCACTGCGGCGCCGTCTCCTCGTAGCCGACCACCGACGGGTTCCGCCGGGCACCGGCGACCTTCTTCGCCGCCGGGCTCGCCGCGGCGAGGTGCCGCATGGAGATCTTGGAACGCTCCGGCTCGACGGTCGTCGACTCGTCCTGGTCGGTCATCGCACCTCCTTGTGGCGGACGCGAGGCGCGTCGTCGGCCTCAGTCTGCCGCAGGGGTGGCCCATCGGCCGCGTCAGACGGGCCCACCACGCCGTGCTATCTTTACTGCCGCACTCGAGGGGCCGTCAGGGTCCTGAGAGTCCACCCGTCCGGGTGGCGGAATGGCAGACGCGCTAGCTTGAGGTGCTAGTGCCCGTATAGGGCGTGGGGGTTCAAGTCCCCCTCCGGACACTCGTTGAGACAGCGACCAGAGGCCCCTGATCTGCGGAGACGCAGAGCGGGGGCCTTCTTGGTGTGGCTGCGTGCACACCCGTGGGTCCACGCACACGGTGACGGCGCTGGACCGCAGCTCCCCGCCACGGCAGCCTGGGGCCGTGGACGTGCAGGGTCGGCAGGAGTCGGGTGCGACGCCGTCCGCGCACGGCACCACGGACTCGGTCGTCATCGACAACACCGATCCCGGCTGCCCCAAGGTCATCGACCCCACCACCGCTCACGCGTCACGCTGAACGCCGAGCAGAGGGCGCACGCTCGCCTTGTCGCCCTCCGGGGCCGGGCGTACCTTGGCGGCACAGCAACATCAGCGCACCGGGGGGCGGTCGCATGTGCACAGCAACGAACTACACGACCAAGAATCACTACTTCGGTCGGAATCTCGACCTGGAGCTCTCGTACAACGAGACGGTGACGGTCACGCCGAGGAACTTCGTCTTCGAGTTCCGCCGGGTGCCGGCGCTCGAGAGCCATCACGCGATCATCGGCATCGCGACGGTCGCCGAGGGGTATCCGCTCTACTACGACGCGACCAACGAGGCGGGCCTGAGCATGGCGGGCCTGAACTTCCCGGGGAACGCGGACTACAAGCCCGAGGCGGACGGCCGCACGAACATCACGCCGTTCGAGTTCATCCCGTGGATCCTCGGGCAGTGCGCGACGGTCGCCGACGCGCGGGCGCTCCTCGCGGACCTCAACCTCGTCGACATCCCGTTCAGCGCGCAGTTCCCGCTGTCGCCGCTGCACTGGATCATCTCCGACCGCGACTCCTCGGTCACCGTGGAGTCCGTCAAGGAGGGCCTGAAGGTCTACGACAACCCCACGGGCGTCCTGACCAACAACCCCACCTTCGACATCCAGCTGTTCAACCTCAACAACTTCATGAGCCTGTCGACCGAGCCGCCGAAGAACACGTTCTCCGACGCCCTGGACCTCGACACCTACAGCCGCGGCATGGGCGGCATCGGGCTGCCCGGTGACCTGTCCTCGGCGTCGCGCTTCGTCAAGGCGGTGTTCACGAAGATGAACTCCGTCTCGGGGGACTCCGAGTCGGAGTCGATCAGCCAGTTCTTCCAGATCCTCGGGTCCGTCGCGCAGCAGCGCGGCTGCGTGCAGGTGGGGGACGGGTACGAGATCACGATCTACTCGTCGTGCTGCAACACCGACACGGGCGTCTACTACTACACGACCTACGAGAACAGCCAGGTCACGGGCGTCGACATGCACAAGGAGGACCTCGACGGCAAGGAGCTGGCGAGCTACCCCCTGGTGAAGGGGCAGCAGGTCTCCGTGCAGAACTGAGTGCAGGACTGACGCCCCGCCCGCGCAGGGCCGCCCGGCGCGGGCGGCCCTCCGCGGCGCCTACGCTGTGCGGCGATGATGACGCGAGCGGAGGGGGCCTACCTGGGTGCGGTCCGGGCCTTCCAGAACCCGATGCTGGACCTGCTCCACAAGCGTCACGCACCCCTGGTGGTGTCCCTGCTGTCCGTCGTGTTCACACCCGAGCGCCCGGCCGTGCCGGTGGCCGATGCCCACACCGAGGTGGGCGAGGCCCTCGAGCAGCTGCGCGCCGCGGGCCACCAGGACGACCTGCCCACCGCCACCGCGCGCGAGCTGTGCCGGCAGTGGGCCGACGCCGGCTGGCTCGTGCGCCACGTCCTGGACGACGACGTCGAGGTCTACCGGCTCTCGGCCCACGCCGTCGGCGCGCTCGAGGTCGCCGGACGCGCCGGCGGCGCGCGGGCGCGCGTGTCGCGGTCGCGCATCCGGACCCTGCTGGACGCCGTCGAGCGACTCGCCCAGGACGCCGACCCCGACGTCCTGGTGCGCATGGCGCGCCTGGACGCCGAGATGGCGCGGATCCGCGCCGAGCTCGACCGCCTGCAGCGGACCGGCACGGTCGAGGAGGTCGACGAGGAGCAGCTGCTCGAGGAGGCGGAGAACGTCCTGCACCTCGTGCGCGAGCTGCCGGCCGACTTCGCGCGCGTCGCCGAGTCGATCAAGGCGATGCAGCGGGACGTCGTCACGGCCCTGCGCCAGGACGTGCGCCCGACCGGCGACGTGCTGCGCGAGTACCTCGAGCGCGGCGAGCACGTCATGGAGTCGACCGCCGAGGGCCGGGCGTTCGCCGGGGCGCTGCGCCTCATCGGCGACCCGCAGCGCCTGGACGAGCTCGCCGCCCAGCTCGACGTCGTGCTGCGGCACCGGTTCGCCCACCGCCTGCCGGCCCAGCAGCGCGCGGAGCTGCGCGACCTCGGCCGCCGCATCGAGCAGGGCCTGGACCAGGTCTTCACCGCGCAGCGCGAGGCCTCGTACGTGATCACGACCCAGGTGCGCAACCACGACCCGCTGCGCGACCGCCAGGTCGACGACCTGCTGCGCGAGGTGATGACGGGTCTGCAGGCGTGGACGCCGGACGCGCGCCGCGGCCAGCAGGTCGAGCCGCTGCGGCGCCTGCCCGTCGCCGAGGTCGACCACCTGCGCCAGACCGCCGGGGACCTGCGCCCGCCGCAGCCGCCCGCCGCGCTGGGCGTGGACGACGACGACGCCGACACCGACGTCTCGCACCTGGAGGCCCGCGCCTGGGGCGGCCCGCAGTACACGGCGCTGCACGAGCAGCTGACGCGTCTGGCCGACCCCTCCGGGCAGGTCGACGTCGCCGCGGCCTTCGCGGCCGCCCCGAGCGCCCTCCGGCGACCGGTCGACCTGCTGGGCCTCCTGGAGATCGCGCACGACCTGGGCATGACCGAGACCGGCGACCTCGCGTTCGTCGAGGCGCTGCGACCCGACGGGACGCGGCGCCGGTTCGCGTTCGGTGCGGTGACGACACGGATGAGGGACGAGACCGATGAGTGAGACCACCGAGACGGCGTTCATCGCGCCCGTGCCGATGGAGGAGGACCCGACCGAGCTGTTCGCCGGCGACTCGGGCACCCTCGACGCCGACGTGCGGCGTCTCCTCGTGCGCCTCCTGCAGCGGCGGTTCCTCCTCGCGGACCGCAACCGCGCGCAGTGGCGCACCCTCGTGGAGAACCAGCAGGTCGTCGAGTCGCGCCTGCACGACCTGTTCGTGCACCTCGTCGTCGACCACGAGCGCGGCGTGGCGTACAAGAAGCAGGTCCGCTCGGCCGAGCTCGACGTGCCGGTGCTGCTGCGCGACGAGGCGTACACGCGGGCCGAGACGCTCGTCCTGGTGCACCTGCGCACGGTCTTCCAGCGGGAGCGGGGCGCCGGCCAGGCGTCGGTCCGCGTCGACGTGGAGGAGATCGAGCAGACCGCGCTGACGTACTTCGACCCCGACGACTCGAACGTCGCCTCGCGCCAGCGCGAGATCCGCGCCGCCGTCGCGCGGCTCGCGAAGGACGGGCTGATCGAGGAGGAGTCGGAGGGGCGCTACCGCGTCACGCCGCTCGTCGAGATCGTGCTGAGCAACGCGCGGCTCGCCGAGCTGCGCGACTGGCTCCGCGAGCAGGGACGCACGAACGCGGAGGACGCGCGATGACCATGGTGGACACCCTCTTCGGCCTGGTGCCGGCGGCCTCGACGGGCCAGCAGTGGGTCGCGCGCGAGCTGCAGCTCGTCAACTGGGGCGGCTACGACGGCCACCACGCGGTGCGGCTGGCCTCGACCGCGACGCTGCTCTCCGGGGCCTCCGGCTCGGGCAAGTCGACGCTCATGGACGCGTACATCGCGCTGCTGATGCCGCACACGACGCCGTTCAACGGCGCCTCGAACGGCGGCGTCGTCGGCCGCCCGCGCGGCAAGGACCAGCGCAACATCGTGTCCTACGCGCGCGGCAAGCTCGACGAGTCGCGCACCGAGGACGGCACGCGCGAGCGCGTGCTGCGCGGCGACGGCCGGGACACGTGGTCCGCGATCGCGGTGACGTGGGCGGACCAGTCCGAGCGCCTCTTCACGGCCGTGCGCGCGTGGTACGTCCCCTCCGCGGCGCGCACGCTCGACGACGTCGTCGCGGTGCGGGCGACGTGCGACGGCGCCTTCGACCTGCGCGACCTCGAGCCCGCCGCGGCCCAGCGGCTCTCCCGCCCGGCCGTCACCGCCGCCGGGCTGAGCCCGTTCGACACGGACCGTGAGTACACGGCGCGCCTGCACCTGACGCTGGGGATCGGCGCGACGGGCGACGGCGCCAAGGCCGTGGCCCTGCTCGGGCGCATCCAGGCGGGCCAGCAGATCGCCACCGTGGACGCCCTCTACAAGGCGATGGTGCTCGAGGAGCCCGTCACCTTCGCGACCGCCGACGCCGTCGTCGAGCAGTTCGACAAGCTCAGCGGGACGCGCGCCCAGATGGTCACCGCGCGCCAGCAGGTCACGGCGCTCGAGCCGATCCGCGAGCACCGCGAGCGCATCGAGGAGGCCGGCGAGCGGCTCCGGCTGATCGACGCCCTCGGGACCGTCGACGACAGCGCGTCGCCCATCGCGCTGTGGCGCGACGAGCGACGGCTCGGTCTGCTGCGGGCGGTGGAGGACGAGCTCCAGGGCGCGCACCAGGACGCCCGTCGCGTGGTCCGCGAGACGACGGCCCGGGTCGACGCCGCGCGCTCGGAGCTCGACGGCGTCCGGCAGACGCTGTGGGCGTCCGGGGGCGACCGGCTGGCCACCGCCCAGCGCGAGCTGCGCGGCGCGCAGGAGCGGCGCGACCGCGCCGCCGGCGCCCG
>NZ_JACEXH010000139.1:0-8686 GCF_014525465.1 Actinotalea sp. JY-7885
CGGGCGGCGCGCGGCCCGCGCGGGGCGCGCGACCTCCCGGTCGGCGTCCTCGAGCTCGACGTCGACGAGGTCACGCGGGCGGTCGGGCCCGTGCGGCCGGCCCATCCGGTGAGCGTAGACCCGACCCCCGGGTCAGCCGCCCGAGACGCTCAGCTCGGCCTCCTGCAGCGAGCGCCGGAACGCGTCGCTGAGGTCGCGGGAGTCGAGCCAGCCCTCCGGCAGGTGCGGACGCTTCGGCGAGCCGGCGCGGCCGCGCTGCCCCTCCGCGCCGACGCCGGGATACGGCTGGTCGAGGTCGAGGCGCCCGAGGAGCTCGTCGAGGTGGGCCAGGGACTCGACCAGGGCCAGCTCGGCGCGCAGGGGCCCGCCGACCGCGTACCCCTTGAGGTACCAGGCCATGTGCTTGCGCAGCTCGCGCAGCGCCTTGGACTCGTCACCGAACTCCTCGACCATGAGCTCGGCGTGCCGCCGCACGACGCCGGCGACCTCCCGCAGGCCGGGCCGGACGCGGACGTCGGACCCGCGCATCGCGGCGGCGAGGTCGGCGAACAGCCACGGCCGACCCTGGCAGCCACGCCCCACGACGACGCCGTCGCACCCGGTCTCGCGCATCATCGTCAGCGCGTCCTCGGCGGACCAGATGTCGCCGTTGCCGAGCACCGGGATGTCCGTGACCGCCTCCTTCAGGCGCGCGATCGCGGACCAGTCGGCCGTGCCGGAGTAGTAGTCGGCGGCCGTGCGCGCGTGCAGGGCGACGGCGGCGACGCCGGCGTCCTGGGCCGTGAGGCCGGCCTCGAGGTACGTCAGGTGGTCCTCGTCGATGCCCTTGCGCATCTTGACCGTCACGGGCACGCCGTGCGGCGCCGCGGCGCCCACGGCGGCCCGGACGATCGCCGCGAACAGGTCCCGCTTCCACGGCAGCACCGCGCCGCCGCCGCGCCGGGTCACCTTCGGGACCGGGCAGCCGAAGTTGAGGTCGACGTGGTCGGCGCGGTCCTCCTCGACGAGCATCCGGACCGCCGCGCCGACCGTCGTCGGCTCGACGCCGTACACCTGGACCGAGCGGGGGCGCTCGTCCGGGTCGTGGCGGATGATCCGCAGCGACTCGGGCGTGCGCTCGACCAGGGCCCGCGAGGTGACCATCTCCGCGACGTACAGCCCGGCGCCGTGCTCACGGCACAGCCGCCGGAACGCGCGGTTCGTCACCCCGGCCATGGGCGCGAGGACGACCGGGACGTCGACAGTGATCGGTCCGATGCGCAGCGGCCGGACCCCCGGCACGGCCCCGGAGGGCGGGCCGGGGGTCGCGGATCCGCTCGGCACGCTCACAACGCCCCCGTCAGCTGCCCAGCAGCTGCGGCGCGAGGTACGCCGAGACCTTGTCGAGGCTGACGCGCTCCTGCGCCATCGTGTCGCGCGAGCGGATGGTCACGGCCTGGTCCTGCAGCGAGTCGAAGTCGACGGTGATGCAGAACGGCGTGCCGATCTCGTCCTGGCGGCGGTAGCGGCGGCCAATCGCCCCGGCGTCGTCGAAGTCGACGTTCCAGGCCGCGCGCAGCTCGGTCGCCAGCGCCTTCGCGACGGGCGAGAGGTCCTCGTGGCGCGAGAGCGGCAGGACCGCGGCCTTGACCGGGGCGAGCCGCGGGTCCAGGCGCAGGACCGTGCGCTTGTCGACGCCACCCTTGGCGTTGGGCGCCTCGTCCTCGGCGTACGCCTCGACGAGGAACGCCATGAGGGACCGCGTCAGGCCGGCCGCGGGCTCGATGACGTACGGCACCCAGCGCTCGTTCTTGGTCTGGTCGAAGTACGAGAGGTCCTGCCCGGAGTGCTCGGAGTGCGTCCGCAGGTCGAAGTCCGTGCGGTTCGCGATGCCCTCGAGCTCGCCCCACTCGCTGCCCTGGAAGCCGAACCGGTACTCGATGTCCACGGTGCGGGTCGAGTAGTGGGAGAGCTTCTCCTTCGGGTGCTCGTAGAGCCGCAGGTTGTCGCGCGAGATGCCCAGGCCGACGTACCAGTCCGTCCGGGTGTCGATCCAGTACTGGTGCCACTCGGCGTCGGTGCCGGGCTCGACGAAGAACTCCATCTCCATCTGCTCGAACTCGCGCGTGCGGAAGATGAAGTTGCCCGGCGTGATCTCGTTGCGGAACGACTTGCCGATCTGGCCGATGCCGAACGGCGGCTTCTTGCGCGACGTCGTCATGACGTTGGCGAAGTTCACGAAGATGCCCTGGGCGGTCTCGGGCCGCAGGTAGTGCAGGCCGGACTCGTCCTCGACGGGGCCGAGGTAGGTCTTGAGCATCATGTTGAAGTCGCGCGGCTCGGTCCACCTGCCGCGCGTGCCGCAGCTCGGGCACGCGATGTCGGCCAGGCCGTTCTCGGCGGCGCGGCCCTTCTTCTCCTCGAACTCCTCGAGCATCTGGTCCTCGCGGAACCGCTTGTGGCACGAGAGGCACTCGGTGAGCGGGTCCGTGAAGACGCCGACGTGGCCGGACGCGACCCAGACCTGACGCGGCAGGATCACCGAGGAGTCCAGGCCGACGATGTCCTCACGGCTGGTGACCATGGCCCGCCACCACTGCTTCTTGATGTTCTCCTTGAGCTCGACGCCCAGGGGCCCGTAGTCCCAGGCCGACCGCGTACCGCCGTAGATCTCTCCGGCCGGGAAGACGAAGCCGCGCCGCTTGGCGAGGTTCGTGACGGCGTCGAGGCGGGACGTGGGTGCCACATCAGCTCCAGGATTCAGCGGGTCCGTGCTGTGCTCGCGCACGGCGTGCGCGTGCGGGCACGGACATCGTCGGGTGCGCGCCACGGCCGACGGCCGGGCGCTCCCCAGGTTACCGGCGTCGCCCCCACCGCGGCACCGAATCGGCCGGTAGGCGCGCGCGGCCCACCCCGGACCGCAGCGCACCCGCGCGTTTGACAACCGTTCTCAGTCGTCTTGAGAATGGTTGTCATGTCCTCTCGTCGCCCCGCCGCGCTCGCCGCGGCCGCCGCGCTCCTGCTCGGCGGGTGCGCCGGGCCGCAGGCCGAGGACGACCGCGTCCTCGTGCTCGCCTCGATCTACCCGCTCCAGTACGTCGCGGAGCAGGTCGGCGGCGACCACGTGCGCGTCGAGCCGCTGACGCCGCCCGGTGCCGAGCCGCACGACCTGGAGCTCTCGCCCCGGCAGGTCCGCGCCGTCGGGGAGGCCGACGTCGTCGTCCTGCTGGGCGGCTTCCAGGCGGCCGTCGACGAGGCCGTGGAGGCACGCGACCCGGAGCACGTGGTCGACGCGGCCGACGTCCCGCAGATCGCGGCACACGCCGCGCAGCACGACGAGGACGACCACGGCGAGGACCACGGCGACGACGGTCACGCGCACGACGGCGCCGACCCGCACTTCTGGCTCGACCCCACCCTGCTCGCCGCCGTCGCGGGCGACGTCGCACAGGCCCTGGCCGACGCCGATCCCGAGCACGCCGCCGACTACGAGGACGCGGCGGCCGCGCTCGAGGCCGACCTCCTCGACCTGGACGCCGAGCTCGCCGAGGGCCTGGCGTCCTGCGAGCGCGACGTGATCGTCACCTCCCACGCCGCGTTCGGCTACCTCGCGGAGCGCTACGGGCTCGAGCAGGTCGGGATCTCCGGCCTCGACCCGGAGGCGGAGCCGTCGCCCGCGCGCCTGCGCGAGGTCCGCGAGCTCGCCCAGGAGCACGACGTCACGACCGTCTTCACCGAGACGCTCGTGAGCCCGGACGTCGCCGAGGCGCTCGCGGGCGACCTGGGCGTCCAGACCGCGGTGCTCGACCCGATCGAGAGCCAGGCCGACCAGGACACGGACTACCGTGGCGCCATGGAGCGCAACCTGCAGGTCCTGCGGGAGGCGCTCGCGTGCGCCTGACCCCGCGACCCCGCCCCGTCGGGTGCGAGGCCCGCCGATGAGCGCCGCGGTCCGCGCGACGGGCGTGCACGTGACCCTCGGCGGCGCGCCGATCATCCACCACGTCGACCTCACGGTCGAGGACGGTGAGGTCGTCGGCCTGCTCGGCGCCAACGGGTCCGGCAAGTCCACGCTCGTCAAGGCGCTCGTCGGCGTGGTGCCGGTCGACCGCGGGCGCATCGAGCTCCTCGGCCGGCCCCTCGGCCGCGGCGTCGAGTGGGAGCGCATCGGGTACGTCCCGCAGCGGGTCTCGGCCGCGACCGGCGTCCCGGCCACCGCGGCGGAGGTCGTGACGTCCGGCACGCTGCACGCCCGCCGCCTGCGCCCGCCGCGGGACGCGCACCGGCGCGCGCTGGAGGCACTGGACCAGGTCGGCCTCGCCGCCGTCGCGGAGCGGCCGGTGCGCGAGCTCTCGGGCGGCCAGCAGCAGCGCGTGCTCATCGCGCGCGCCCTCGTGCGCCGCCCGGACCTGCTGCTGCTCGACGAGCCCGTCGCGGGCGTGGACCTGCCGAGCCAGCGCGCCTTCGCCGCCGCGCTCACGGCCCTCGCCGCGGCCGGCACGACCGTCCTGGTGGTGCTGCACGAGCTCGGCGCCCTCGCACCGCTCGTCCGGCGCGCCGTCGTGCTGCGGCACGGCTCCGTCGTGCACGACGGCGCACCGCCCGCCCCGTCGGCCGAGCACGCCGGCGCGGACCACGACCACGTGCACCCGCACGGGACGCCGGAGGACCTCGCCGTGGGGATCGCACCGAGGGTGGGGTGGGACCAGTGACCGCCTGGAGCGAGCTCGTGTCCCTGGTGACCGACCCGCTGATGCAGCGCGCCCTGCTGGCCGCGCTCCTGGTCGGCGTCACGGCACCCGTCATCGGCACCTACCTCGTGCAGCGCAAGCTCGCGCTGCTCGGCGACGGCATCGGCCACGTCGCCCTCACCGGCGTCGCCCTCGGCTGGCTCGTGGGCTCGCTCACGGGCCTCGCGCCCGACTCGCTCGCGATCCCGGGCGCCGTCGTCGCCGCGCTCGTCGGCGCGATCCTCATCGAGCTGGTCCGCGAGCGTGGCCGCACGACGGGCGACGTGGCCCTCGCGCTCCTCTTCTACGGCGGCATCGCCGGCGGCGTGCTGCTCATCTCCCAGGCCGGGGGCACGAGCGCCAACCTCATGGGGTACCTGTTCGGCTCCATCTCGACGGTCTCCTGGGCCGACCTCGGCCTGACCGTCGTCCTGACCGTGCTGGTGCTGGTCATCGGCGTCGGGCTGCGGACCGCCCTGTTCGCGGTGAGCCACGACGAGGAGTTCGCGCGCGCGGCGGGCCTGCCCGTGCGGGCGCTCAACCTCGCGATCGCCGTCATCGCGGCGCTCACGGTGACGCTCGCGATGCGCGTCGTCGGGCTGCTGCTCGTCAGCGCGCTGATGATCGTCCCGGTCGCGGTCGCGCAGCTCGTCACCGCGTCCTTCCGGCGCACGATGACGCTCGCCATGGTCATCGGCGCCGTGGTCTGCGTCGGCGGCCTGGCCATCACCTACTGGAACGACGTCTCCCCCGGCGCCACGATCGTCGTCCTCGCGATCGGGCTCTACGCCGCGACGTCGATCGCGCGTCCGGCGCTCGCGCGCCTGCGCGGCGGCGACACGCGCGCCGCTCACGACCCCCACCCCGTCCAGGACGACGACGTCCAGCTCACCCTGGGAGGTGGCCGCTGATGCAGCGGATGACCCGCCAGCGCTCCGCCGTCGCCGACCTGCTCGCCGACGTCGACGAGTTCCGCAGCGCCCAGCAGCTGCACGAGCAGCTCCGCGGGCGGGGCGAGGGCATCGGCCTCGCGACGGTCTACCGCACGCTGCAGAACCTCGCCGACGTCGGCGAGGTCGACGTGCTGCGCAGCGCCGACGGCGAGTCGCTCTACCGCCGGTGCGCCCGGCGGGAGCACCACCACCACCTCGTGTGCCGCACCTGCCGGACGACCGTCGAGATCGACGGGCCGACCGTCGAGTCCTGGGCCGCCCGGGTCGGCGCGTCGCACGGGTTCAGCGACATCGAGCACACGATCGAGCTCTTCGGGACGTGCACCGGGTGCGCCCGGGCGGGGACGAGCGGTGCGGTCGCCGAGGTGGGCGCGGGGGCCGACGGTGCCTGAGTGGCTCGAGGGCTGGCCGTTCCTGCCGGTCTACCTCTTCTTCGTCGGCGGTGCGGCCGTCCGGTCCCAGGCGACCTACTGGGTGGGCCGCGGGATCACCGCGGGCGTCCTGCGCTCGCGGTGGGCGCACCGGCTGGAGAACCCGCAGATCGAGCGGGCGACCCGCCTCATCGAGCGCTGGGGCATGCCGGTCGTGCCCCTGTCCTTCCTCACGGTCGGCCTGCAGAGCGCGGTGCACCTGTCGGCGGGCGTGCTGCGGCTGGCGTGGCCGCGGTACACCCTGTGGGCGTTCCCCGGCTACCTGGCCTGGGCGCTGGTGTGGGCGGGCGGCGGGATGGCGGCCGTCGCGGGCGCGGTCGAGCTCGGCACACGCTCGCCGTGGGCGCTCGCCGCGGTCGTGTGCCTCCTGGCGGGCGTGGTCGCCGCGTTCATCGCCCGACGGCGCCGACGCGCGGCGGCCGGCGCCGAGACGGTCACCGTGGTCCAGGACGCCTGAGGCCGAGCGCCCCGCGACCCGGCACGCCGCGGGTGCGGCTCAGGGCGCGTCGGTCGCCGCCGCCCGGTCCACGGCGCCGCCGTAGCGGCGGTCGCGGCGCGCGTACGTCTCGACGGCGCGCCACAGGTGGCGGCGGTCGACGTCGGGCCAGTACTCGTCGAGGAAGACCATCTCCGCGTACGCGGCCTGCCAGATCATGAAGTTCGACGTCCGCTGCTCCCCCGACGTACGCAGGAAGAGGTCGACGTCGGGCAGCTCCGGCTCGTCGAGGTAGCGCGCGACCGTGCGCTCGTCGACGCGCTCGGGGTCCAGGCGCCCGGCGGCGACCTCGCGCGCGATCGCCCTGGCGGCATCGGCGACCTCGGCGCGGCCGCCGTAGTTGACGCACATGGTCAGCGTGCACACGTCGTTGCCGCGCGTGACCTCCTCGGCCGTCTCGAGCTCGGTGATCACCGAGCGCCACAGGCGCGGGCGCCGGCCCGCCCAGCGCACCCGCACGCCCCAGGAGTCCATCGTGTCGCGGCGGCGGCGCAGCACGTCGCGGTTGAAGCCCATGAGGAAGCGCACCTCCTCCGGCGAGCGCTTCCAGTTCTCGGTCGAGAACGCGTAGGCGGAGATGTGGGTGACGCCGATCTCGATGGCGCCCGCGACGACGTCGAGCAGCGCCGCCTCGCCCGCCGCGTGGCCCTCGGTGCGGGGCAGGCCGCGCTCGTTCGCCCAGCGCCCGTTGCCGTCCATGACGATCGCCACGTGCTTCGGCACGAACTGCGCCGGGATCGCGGGCGGGCGCGCCCCCGAGGGGTGCGGCGGCGGGGCCTGCACCTCGCGGTCACGCCGGCCGCGGGTGCTCGCGCGCTCACGCGCCATCAGACGCGCTCGACCATGCGCAGCGAGCGCAGCCCGCGCTCGAGGTGGAACTGCAGGAAGGCCGCGACCAGCCCGCTCGCCTCGCGCCGGTCCCGGTCCGCGCTCGCGTCGGCCTCGGCCCACTCCCCCGTGAGCAGGGCGGCGAGGAGGCGGAACGTCTCGGGCGCCGGCGAGGCGGCGCCCGGCGGACGGCACGCACCGCACACCGCACCGCCCGAACCGACGGCGAACGCCCGGTGCGGACCCGGGGCGCCGCACCGCGCGCAGTCGGTGAACGACGGCGCCCAGCCGGCGATCGCGAGCGACCGCAGCAGGTAGGAGTCCAGGACGAGGCCCGGCGCGTGCGCCCGCTCCGCGAGCGACCGCGTGGCGGCGACGAGCAGCAGGTACTGCTGCGTGGCGGGCTCGCGTTCCGCCTCGACGAGGCGCTCGGCCGTCTCGAGCATGGCCGTGCCCGCCGTGTACAGCGCGTAGTCCGCGCAGACGGCACGGGCGTAGGGCCCCAGCGTCTCGACCTGCGTGACGATGTCGAGGTTGCGACCCGTGTAGAGCTGGGCGTCGACCACCATGAACGGCTCGACCCGCGACCCGAACCGGGACGAGGTGCGCCGCACGCCCTTCGCGACCGCGCGCACCTTGCCGTGGTGGCGGGTCAGGAGGGTCACGATGCGGTCGGCCTCGCCCAGCTTCTGGGCGCGCAGCACGATCGCCTCGTCGCGGTAGAGGCTCACGGCACCATTGTCCCCCGCCCCACCGACACCACACCCCCGCCGCGCCGCACGCCCGGCCCGCACCGCGCACACCCTCCGCCCGGCGCACCGGCCCCCACGGCCGCACCGCCGTGTCCGGTCCACTATTTCGCGTGCCCGGCGCCGTCACCGCGGGCTAGCGTCGGTGCGGTGCGGCCGCGCCACCCGGCGCGCCGCCCCCGGGCGCCCGGCCGGCGCCCACGGACCCCTGGAAGGAGGTGCACGCCATGACCGACGTCGTCGTCGTCCCCGTGCCCGTACCTCCCGCACGACCGCGCCGCTGACCGGCGCGGCCCCTCGAAGGGTCACTCCGTTGTCCGCTGCTCCGCCGCCCACCACCCCTGCCACGCCCGCCTCTCGTCCCGACGACGGGCCGGTCGCCCGCGTCGTCCGCCCGGACCGCGGCTCGTGCGACGTCCTCCTCCCCGCGCCCGACGCGAGCGTCGACGCGTCGCCCGTCCGGGCCGCGTGGTCACCCGCGCTCGCCCGCGCCGCCGCGGCCGACCCCACGGCCGTCCCG
>NZ_JACEXH010000140.1:0-8653 GCF_014525465.1 Actinotalea sp. JY-7885
CCCGCCGCCCGAGGCGCCGCCGCCCGCGGCACCGGCCCCCCACGCGCCGCCCCCGGGACCCGACGGTCGTCTCATCCGCGTGGCCACGCACCTGGGCGCCCCGGCGGCGCTGGTGTGGCAGCGTGAGGACGGCGGGTACCACGAGGCGCTCCTGCACGCCGACGGCTGGATCGAGCTGCCCGACGGCACCCGTCTCCGCTCGCCCGACGAGGCGGCGGCAGCGCTCACGGGCGACGCGGCCACGGACGGCTGGCGGGTGTGGCACGTCGAGCGGCCGGACGGCCCGTCGCTGGCGGACGCGCTCGAGCGCGCCTCGGGCTGACGGGGGCCGGCGCGCTCACATCCAGCCGTAGGCCGACGTCCAGCGCCGGAGCTCCTCGTAGAAGAGGGTGCGGGCCGGGAGCCGGGACAGCGTGAGGTCGTGCAGGCCGCCGCGGACGCGGACCACGGTGACGACCGGGCCGAGCATCACGGCGCGCCGCGCGGTCAGGTCGACGTCGAGCACGGTGTCGGCCTCGCGCATCTCCTCGCGCCACCGGGGGAGCACCAGGCTCCGGGCGGAGAGGCCCACGAAGACCGGCACGGTCAGGTTCAGGCCGCGCTGGACCTGGGCGTGCCCGCTGAGCACCGCCTGGACCCAGCCGGCGCGCACCGGGTGGTAGGGCGTGGGTCGCCACGTCGTGTCGTACTCCCACTCGCCGCCCTGCTCCCGCAGCAGGGAGCGGGCGTAGAACCCGGGGTCGATCACGCCCAGCGGCGTCTTGGGCCGCTGCCGGGCGATGGGCAGGATCAGCGGCATGCTGAGGTTGCGCGCCAACGAGGCCCCGAGCAGCTCCAGCCAGGGGCTGTTGAGGACGAGCCCCGTGACCAGGCCGGGCCGGCGCCGCGCCCACAGCGAGCCCACGAGGCCGCCGGTGGAGTGGCCCATGAACATGATCCGGGCACGGCGGCCGAGGTCCGCGTGGATCTGCCGGATCGCGGCGTCCAGCTCCTCGTCGTACGTCGCCAGGTCGTCGACGTAGTTCGGCGTCTGGTGCGGGCGCAGGCTGCGCCCGTACTTGCGCAGGTCGAGCGCGTAGAACGCCGCGCCCTCCGCGTGCCAGAACTCGGCGAGCCCGGTCTGGAAGAAGTAGTCGTTCCACCCGTGCACGTACAGCACGGCGCGCGCCGGGCGGACGTCCGCGGCGGCCTGCGGCCGGTACCGGACCAGGGTCGCGACGACCTCGCCCTCGTCGTCGTCGGCGAGCGGCAGCGTCAGGGCCTGGTAGTCCGCCCCGAGGACATCGGTGACCCAGGTGCTCATGCGGGCGTGACCACGACCTTCCCGAAGTGCTCTCCGGAGGCGAGGCGCGCGAACGCGTCGTGCACCCGGTCGAGCTGGTACGTCGAGTCGACCACGGGGCGGACGCCGGTGCGAGCCAGGAAGCGCAGGAGCGCCTCGAGGTCGGCCTTCGCGCCCATGGTCACGCCGACGACGCGGAGCTCGGTGAAGAACACCCGGGTCAGCTCGGCGCCGGGCTGGTCGCCGCTGGTCGCACCGGCCACCACGACGGTGCCGCCCGGGCGCAGCGAGCGGATCGAGTGCGCCCACGTCGCGGCGCCGACCGTCTCCAGGACGGCGTCGACCCGGAAGGGCAGGCGGGCGCCGCTCTCGAGCGCGAGCGACGCGCCGAGGCCCAGCGCGCGCTCGCGCTTGCCCTCGTCGCGGCTGGTGACGACCACCTCGACGCCCGCCGCCGAGCCCAGCACGACGGCGGCCGTGGCGACCCCGCCGCCCGCGCCCTGCACGAGCACGCGGTCGCCCGGGCGCGCACCGGCGGCGACGAAGAGCATCCGGTAGGCGGTCAGCCAGGCGGTGGGCAGGCAGGCCACCTCCTCGAACGACAGCTCGGCCGGCTTGGGCACCAGGTTCCACGTCGGCACCGCGACGCGCTCCGCGAGCGTGCCCGGGTAGGCCTCGGAGA
This sequence comes from Actinotalea sp. JY-7885, assembly GCF_014525465.1. Lineage (NCBI taxonomy): Bacteria > Bacillati > Actinomycetota > Actinomycetes > Micrococcales > Cellulomonadaceae > Actinotalea > Actinotalea sp. JY-7885. The sequence goes on from NZ_JACEXH010000140.1 coordinate 1,965, forward strand.
GCAGCGTGCGGCGCTCCGTCGGCCCCACGCCGTGGCCGGTCTCCCCGATGACGGAGTGGATGACGACCTCGGTCCCGTCGGCAGTGGTGCCGGCGCCGTCGGTGCCCAGGACCATCGGCAGGCGGTCCTGGGGCAACCCGACGCCCCGGAGCGACCACAGGTCGTGGTGGTTGAGGCTGGCGGCCCGCACGTCGACGACCGACCAGTCCGGCCGGCCCTCCGGCGGCGCGGCGTCGGGGCGCTCCCCGAGCTCGAGGCAGGCGAGCGGGTCGTCGGGATCGGTCCGGGCGGCGTAGGCGGCGAGCACACCCCAAACCTACGTGCCCGCCCCCCGACCCCGCCCGGGACACGAAGCCCGCGCCATCCGCCACCGGCCCTACGCCACTCCGCCAGGCCGCCAGGCCGCCGCGCCACTCCGCCGCGCCCCATCCCCCGCGGCAGGTCCGACGGCGACGTCGGACGCCCCGACGCCGCTCAGCACGTCCGTTCCGTTCGAGCACGTCCGCTTGCAGAGGACGTCGTCGGTGGGAACGGACGTGTTCGGCGGGCGGGGCGGGTAGGTGGGGCGGAGGGCGGCGGTCGCGGCGGTGAGGGCCGGCGGGATGTCGACGTCGGACAGCCGCCGACGCCGGACGCCCCGACGCCGCTCAGTACGTCCGTTCCGTTCGAGCACGACCGTTGTGGAGGACGTTGTGGGTGGGAACGGACGTGTTCGGCGGGCGGGGCGTTTAGGTGGGGCGGAGGGCGGCGGTCGCGGCGGGGCGGGGGCGGCGGGGCGGGTGGGTCAGAGGAGGGGGAGGGTGCGGCCCAGGTCGGGGACGGAGTCGGACGTGTGGTGGGCGCTCAGGGCCCGGGCGACGCCGTCCGCGTCGTGGGGCACGCGGCCGCAGGCCAGTCGCGTCCACGCCAGCGGGTCGACCACCTCGAGGTCCCAGCCGCCGCGGTCGACGACGACCTCCAGCAGCGAGTCGGCGACGAGCCGCAGGGCGGCGGGGTCCACCGGCCCTTCCTCGCCCGTGCTCGTGCGGTCCAGCGAGCGCGCCAGGTCGTCACCGTGCACGACGAGCTCGAGGAGCCGGGACAGCAGGAAGTCGGAGAGGTGGATCGCGCCGCGGCGAGCCTGCACGACGACGTCGGGGGCCGCCGTGCGCAGCTGCGTCACCTGGGCGAACGCGGTCGCGGCCATCGCGTCGAGGCGCCCGGCACGGTCGGGGGCGATCGCCGCGGCGAGCTCGCGGGTGATGCGGTCGATGTCCGCGCCCGCCGCGGTGTAGGTCGCGAGGTACTCCCCGAGGCTCAGCGGGCGAGGCCCCGCCGCGGCGGGCTGCACCGCGGCGAGGGCGTCGAGACTCCTGCCCAGGTGCGCCACGAGGTGCTCGACCGTCCAGCCGTCGAGCACGCTCGCGCGGTGCAGCGCGTCGTCGTCCAGCCCGCTGATCCAGGTGCGCAGGCGCAGCCACTGCCGGCGCAGCGTGTCGTCGATCGCGGTCAGCTCGGTGGCGTCCACTGGGGCTCCCATGCTCACCATGCTAGGGAGCGCCGCGCCGGCTGTCGGGTCAGCGGTACCCGGCGAGGATCGCGTCGATCTCCGCCTGCTCCTGGTTGGCCTCGGCCCGGTCCTGCGCCACGGCGGCCGGGTCGGCGGTGCCGGCCGCGATCGCGTCGCGCAGGGCGCGGTCGGCGTCGACCTCCTCCTGGGTGACGGGGATCGTCCAGCTCGTCGGGAAGACGGGCGGGTCACCGGGGCCGGCGTACCCGCCGTGCCAGCAGCTGTGCCGGGCGCGCAGCACGCCCAGCCAGTACATGCTGCTGGGGTCGTCCGCCTCGGCGGTCCGCTCCGAGAGGCGGTACGCGGCGTTGTCCATGTCGAGATCGCCCTGACCCTCGACCTCGGCCGCGAACAGCTCGCCGACGGCCGCCCTGACGGCCGGGTCGTCGAGGTGCGCGAGGTTGCCGGTCAGCACGGCGCACGCCTCGAGGTCCACGGTCGGGGTGCCGAGCAGCCCGAGGTCCTTGGGTGGGCCGACGGACGACTCCGCCGCAGCCGCCTCGCCGCGCTCGCGGCTCTCGGTCAGCGCCGCCTCGTGGGCCGCATCCTCGCCCGCGGCCTCGGCGCGGTAGGCAGCGGTGTGCAGCGTGACCGGGTAGCCGCGGTCCGCGCAGCCGACGTCGGCGCGGTGCTCCCCGTCGGCGTAGGACGCCAGCACCGCACCGGAGCCCGTCTCCAGCGTCCCCTCGACGCACAGCGCGTCGCCGTCGAGGTAGGCCTCGACGTGGACGTCGCGCACGGCGCCGTCGTCGTCGAGCCCGATCTCCTGCGCGACCTCGCGCAGGTTCGCCGGCCAGGCGCCGTCGTCCTCGCGGAGGCCGGTCAGATCCGATGCGACGTCCTGGGTGACGGAGCGGACCGTGGCGGCGTCCCCGCGGGCGGCGGCGTCGCGCTGCCACTGCCCGGGCAGGCCGGAGCCCGCGAGGTAGAGCACGGCACCGATCGCCGAGAGGACGGCGAGCACGGTGGAGATCGCCGCCCCGGCCAGGGCGAGCCCCCAGCCGCCGTCGCCGCTGCGCCGGATGCGCCGCAGCGCGACGTAGGACAGCACGAGGCCCGCGGGCCAGAGCAGCAGTGCGGTGACGAAGCCCCAGACGGCCAGGGGATCGGTGTCGCGGTACCGCGACGGGGGCAGGGGCGGGGCAGCGGGCACTGGTCTCCTGGTCGGTGGACGCGGGTGTGCTCAGGTGAGGAAGTCGCGCACGAGCGCGCCGACCTGATCCTCCTCGATGAGGAAGCCGTCGTGGCCGAAGTCGGAGCGGATCAGGTGGAACCCGTCGGCGTGCGGCAGGGCGGCGGCCGTCGCCGCGGACTGCTCGGGCAGGTAGAGGCGGTCGGTGTCGACGCCGACGACGAGCGCACGCGCGCTCACCCGCGCGAGCGCGGCCTCGACGCCGCCGCGGCCCCGGCCGACGTCGTGCGACAGGATCGAGTCGGTGAGCACGACGTAGGTGTTGGCGTCGAACCGGCGCGCGAGCTTGCCCCCGTGGTGGTCGAGGTAGGACTGCACCGCGAAGCGCCCGCCGCCGCCGAGCGGCTCCTCGCCGTCCTGCGGCGTGCGACCGAAGCGCTCGTCGAGCTCGACCGCGCTGCGGTACGTGGTGTGGGCGATCTGGCGCGCGACCGCGAGTCCCGCGTGCGGCCCGTCGCCGTCGGCCGCGTCGTAGTAGTCGCCGCCGCGGAAGCGCGCGTCCCCGCGGATCGCCGCCAGCTGGGCGTGGGCCCAGGCGATCTGGTCGCCGGTCGTGCGGGCCGTGGTGGCGATGGGTGCGATCGCGCGGACGCGGTCCGGCGCCATGACGCCCCACTCGAGCACGCGCATGCCGCCGGCGGACGCGCCGACGACCAGCGCCCACGCATCGATCCCGAGCGCGTCGGTCAGCGCGATCTCGGCGGCGACCTGGTCCCGCACCGTGACGTACGGGAAGCGTCCGCCCCAGGGCCGGCCGTCGGGCGACGTCGACGCCGGCCCGGTGCTGCCCTGGCAGCCGCCGAGCACGTTGGGCGCGACGACGAAGTAGCGGTCCGTGTCGATGGGTCGGCCCGGCCCGACGAGCGAGGGCCACCAGCCGGCCGTCGGGTGCCCCGGGCCGGCGGGCCCCGTCACGTGGGAGTCGCCCGTGAGCGCGTGCAGCACGAGCACCGCGTTGTCGCCCGACGGCGACAGCGTGCCCCACGTCTCGTAGGCCATCCGGACCGCGGGCAGGTGTCCGCCGGCCTCGAGGTCCTGCGGACCCAGGTCGACGAACTTCCGGTCCCCGACCGGGTCGCCCTCGCGCCAGGCAGCGCTCGCCGGGACGGCGTCGGAGGCCTGCACGACGCGCAGACCTCCGGCGCCGTCACGGCGACCACCGGCCGTGTCCACGGGCGGCCGCCCGTCGTGTGCGCGGGGGGCGGCCCGGTCGGGGACCCCCATCACGCGCCCTTGGCGGCCCGGAAGCCCGCGTCGAGGTCGGCGAGGATGTCCTCCACGCCCTCGATCCCCACCGAGAGGCGGACCAGGCCCGGGGTGATGCCGGACCGCAGCTGCTCCTCGGGCGTCAGCTGGCTGTGCGTCGTCGACGCCGGGTGGATGACGAGCGAGCGCACGTCCCCGATGTTCGCGACGTTCGAGTGGAGCTCGAGCGCGTCGACGAACCGCTTGCCCGCCTCGGCGCCGCCCGCGAGCTCGAAGGACACGATCGCGCCGGCGCCGCGCGGCGCGTACTTCTGGGCGTTCGCGTGCCACGGGCTCGACGGCAGGCCCGCGTAGTGCACGCGCACGACGTCGTCGCGCTGCTCGAGCCACTGCGCCACCTGCTGGGCGTTCGCGACGTGGCGCTCGACGCGCAGCGACAGGGTCTCGATGCCCTGGGCGATGAGGAAGGCGTTGAAGGGCGAGATCGAGGAGCCGAGGTCCCGCAGGAGCTGGACGCGGGCCTTGAGGATGAACGAGAGGTTGACCGGGAAGAGCCCGCCGACGCCCAGGTCGCGCGCGAAGACCAGGCCGTTGTACGAGGGGTCCGGGGTGTTGTAGTTGGGGAACCGCTCGGGGTGCTGGGCGTAGTCGAACGTGCCGCCGTCGACGATGACGCCGCCGATGGCCGCCCCGTGGCCGCCGAGGTACTTGGTGGCCGAGTGCACGACGACGTCGGCGCCGTGCTCGAACGGACGGATCAGGTACGGCGTCGCGACGGTGTTGTCGACGACGAGCGGGACGCCCACCTCGTGCGCGACCGCCGCGACGGCCTCGATGTCGAGGACGTCGGCCTGGGGGTTGGGGATCGTCTCGCCGAAGAAGAGCTTGGTGTTCGGCTGCACCGCGTCGCGCCAGGCCTGCGGGTCGTGCGGGTCCGTGACGAACGTCGTCGTGATGCCGAGCCGCGGCAGCGTGTAGTGGAGCAGGTTGTAGGTGCCGCCGTAGAGGCTCGGGCTCGCGACCACGTGGTCGCCGGCCTCGGCGATGTTGAGGATCGCGAACGTCTCCGCGGCCTGGCCGGACGAGAGCAGCAGGGCACCGACGCCGCCCTCGAGCGACGCGATGCGGTCCTCGACGGCCTGCGTCGTCGGGTTCCCGATGCGCGTGTAGATCGGGCCGAGGTCCTGCAGCGCGAAGCGCGCGGCGGCCGTGTCGGCGTCCGGGAAGACGAACGACGTCGTCTGGTAGATCGGCAGCGCGCGGGCGCCGGTCGTGGGGTCGGCGGTCTGACCGGCGTGGATCTGGCGGGTCTCGAAGGACCAGTTCTCGTTGCTCATGGTGCGGGCTCCTCGATGAGTGGGAGCCGCGGGGTGACCACAGCCAGCGCACTGACCCGGCCAGCCCGCGACGGGACTGGGGCGTGTGCACGTGGGGAGTGGCGCCCTGGCCGGTGGTTCAGGCGGGCGCGGGAGCGCGGCTACCTACCGGTCAGCGGGCGCACCACCGGACGTGCGCTGTCAGCGGCACATTCGGCAGGTCATGCCGGCGACACTACGGCGGCCCGTGGGGGGACCACGAGACCCGTCTTACATGTCGGACGACGCGTCCACGCCTCGGGCCGACCCCCCGGAGCGAGGGAGTGGCGCCGGCCGCCGATCGGGTGAACATGCCGCGGGCGTGTGCCGGCGCGAGGGCCGGCGCCCCGTGGCGACGCACCCGCGCCACCGCGCCGCGCCACGCACGGGCGGGTCCGAGTTGTCCGCTCCCCGCGTCGGGGCCGGTGGGACGGATGTGACTGCTGTGACGGGAGTGACGGAAGTTGTTGGTGTGACGCCTGTTCCCTCCTGCGGCTGGTGTGGGTAGCGTTCGTCGGGCGTGCCGCCTCGACGGCAGCGCACGGCGGCCGGACCCTCGCGGTCGGGCGCCCCCACTGGACGACGGGAACGGCATGACCCACTGGACCACCGGCGCGCGCCGCACCGCCGCGGCGACGGCGCTCGTCCTCGCGCTCGGGGCCGCGACCGCCGGCGCCTCCTACGCCGACCCCGACGTCAGCGACGACGACGTCCGCGCGGCGCAGGACGCGGTCCGCACGGCGGCGCGCACGGTCGCCGCCGTCGAGGTCGAGCTCGCCGCGCAGTCCGCCGAGCTCGAGGGCGCATGGACCGCCGTGTCCGCCGCGGCCGAGGACTACGCCGCCGCCACCGCCGAGCGTGATGCCGCGGCCGAGCGGGCCCGGGTCGCGCTGGAGGAGGCCGCCGTCGCGGCCGCCGACGCCGAGGTCGCCCGCGCCGCGCTCGGCGAGATCGCCATGCAGGCCTACCGGTCGGGCGGCTCGCTGGACGGCCTCGGTGCGTTCCTCTCCGCCGACGGCTTCGAGGACCTCGTCGCCCGTCAGACGGCCATGGACCAGCTCGGCGACCGCGCCCAGCGCGCCGTCCAGCTCTTCGACGCGGCGGACCTCGTCGCGCGCACGCTCGAGGACCGCGCCAGCCGGGCCGAGGACGAGGCCGAGGAGTCGGCCGCCGCCGCGCAGGCGGCGCTCGGGCAGGCCCAGACCATGCACGAGGACGCGGAGCGCCGCGTCACGGAGATCGCCGCCGAGCGCGAGTCCCTCCTCGGTGAGCTGGCCTCGCTCCGGCAGACGTCGCTCGAGGTCGAGCGCGCGCGGCAGGCCGAGCTCGACGCGGCGCGTGCTGCGCGCACCGAGGCCGCCGCCGCGGCCGAGCGCGGCGTGGTGGC
>NZ_JACEXH010000141.1:0-8577 GCF_014525465.1 Actinotalea sp. JY-7885
CCCCGGCCACGCCCACCGGCTCCCGGTCGTCGGCCGGCGTCGCGACGACGTCGTCGACCGCGGTCGACGTGCCCGGCCGGCGCGACGCCGTCGCGCGCTCGCCGGGCGCCACCACGCGGCCGCGCCCGACGTACCTGCTGCGGGCACCGAGGCTCTCCGGGTCGAGGCCCGACGCCCGGTGGCCCTCGCCGAAGAACTTGGTCCTGGCGAGCAGGACCATCACCGGGTGGGTGAACAGGAACACGACCATGAGGTCGACCAGCGTCGTCAGGCCGAGCGTGAACGCGAACCCGCGGACGCCGCCGACCGCGAGGAAGTACAGGACGATCGCGGCGAGGAAGTTGACCGCGTCGGACGCGAGGATCGTGCGGCGCGCGCGGTTCCAGCCCTCGGCGACCGCGGCCGGCAGCGTGCGCCCGTCCCGCAGCTCGTCGCGGACACGCTCGAAGTAGACGATGAACGAGTCCGCCGTGACACCGATCGCGACGATGATGCCCGCGACGCCCGGGAGGCTGAGGCGGTAGCCCTGCGTCCACGAGAGCAAGGCGATGAGCAGGTAGGTCACGACGCCGGCGATGACGAGCGAGGCCACCGTGACCAGGCCGAGCGCCCGGTACTGGAAGATCGAGTAGATGCCGACCAGGACCAGCCCGATGAGGCCCGCGAGGAGGCCGCGCTGGAGCTGCTCGGAGCCGAGCGTCGCGGAGATCTGCTGCTCGCTCTGGACGGTGAAGGTCAGCGGCAGGGAGCCGAAGTTGAGCTGCTGCGCGAGCGTCGAAGCCGACTCGCGCGTGAAGTTGCCCGAGATCTCGGCCTTGCCGTCCGCGATCACGCTGTTGACCGAGGGCGCGGAGATGACCAGGCCGTCGAGCACCATCGCGAACTGGTTGCGCGGCGACTCGAGCCCGAGCAGGCGCTCCGTGACGGCACGGAACTGGCTCGTGCCCTCCCGGTTGAACTCGATGTTGGTGACCCACTCGTTCGTCACCGCGCCGGTCTGCGTCGTGCGCAGACCCGAGCTCGCGCTCTCCACGTCGTCGCCGCGCACCTCGACCGGTCCGAGCACGAACTTGGCGGTGCCGGACGCGTCGCACGCGACGACCGCCTCGTCCGGGGAGCCGACCAGGTCCGGGCCGCCGCGGAGGTTCGCGGGGTCGGTGCAGTCGTAGGCCTCGAACTCGGCGAGCAGCTCAGGCGTGAGCCAGGCGGGGTCGCTCGCGTCGGCGGGCTCGACCTGCTCGACGGGCGTCTCGCCGAGAGGGGTGCGCTGCTCCTCGGGCACCGGCGTCGGCGCGGCCTGGACGATGACGGGCCGGAAGAGCATCTGCGCCGACTCCCGCACCAGGTCGAGGGTCTCGGCGTCGGGCTCCCCGGGGATCGCCACGACGATGTTCGAGCCGCCCTGGCTGGTGATCTCCGCCTCCGCGACGCCGGACGCGTCGATGCGCTGGCGGATGATCTCGATCGCCTGCGCGATGGTCTCCTCGGTGACCTTCTCACCGCTGTCCGCGGTGGGCGTGAGGATGACCTGCGTCCCGCCCTCGAGGTCGAGGGCCAGCGACGGCGTCAGCGACGCGTCCGACCAGTGGTTGCCGGCGAGGAGAGCGCCGAGGAGGGCGATCACCACGACGCCGAGCGACACCAGCGTGCGCTTCGGGCGTGGGCGGTTCGATGTGGCCAACGGTCCGTCTTCTCTCGTGCGTCAGACCCGGGGCGCCGCGGTGCGGCGCCCGGTACCCCCGTCAGCGACGGGTCGTGCCCTCGTCGTCGCGCCCCTCGGTGAGGCTCGACGCGTCGTCGGGCACCTGGAGGGTGGCGTCGGCGTCCGTGGTCTCGTCGACCTCGTCCTCGTACAGCTCGTCCTCGTACAGCTCGTCGTCGTCCAGCTCGTCGTCCGCGTCCTCCGCCTCCAGCTCGTCCGCGACCGGCGGGTCCACGAGCTTGGCGATGGCGGGACGGAGCCAGCGGCTCGTCACGCCGGGCGACGTCTCGAGGGTGACGATGTCGCCCTCGACGTCGACGACGGTGCCGAACAGGCCAGAGCCCGTCATGACCTCCTGGCCGGGGGCCAGGCTCGCCCGGAAGTTCGCGGCTTCCTTCTGCTGCTTGCGGGTGCGGCTCGTCATGAGCCACATGGCGCCGAAGGCCAGGGCAAGGATGATGAGGAAGCTGTAGTCCATGGTGTCGTTCTCACGTCCTGTTGGGTTGCGACCGCGCGAGTCTAGGTGACCGACGCTCCTGGCCCCTAACGCCTCGCGCGGACGCGCGGTTCCCGGGCGGGCGGCGCTCAGCCGAAGAGGGTGTCCGAGCCCGGTGCGGGGGGCCGCAGGCCGAGGTGCGCCCAGGCCCGCGCGGTGGCGACGCGGCCGCGCGGAGTCCGCCCCATGAGGCCCTCGCGGACGAGGAACGGCTCGGCGACCGTCTCGACCGTCTCGGGCTCCTCCCCGACCGCGACCGCGAGGGTCGTGAGCCCCACCGGCCCGCCGCCGAAGCGCTCGCACAGCGCGCGCAGCACGCCGCGGTCGAGCCGGTCGAGGCCGAGGTCGTCCACCTCGTAGACGGCCAGCGCGGCGCGGGCCGCGGCCAGGTCCAGCGTGCCGTCACCGCGCACCTGGGCCCAGTCGCGCACGCGGCGCAGCAGGCGGTTCGCGATGCGGGGCGTGCCGCGGGACCGGCTCGCGATCTCCGCGGCGGCGTCGGCGTGCAGGTCGACGCCGAGCAGCCCGGCCGAGCGCGCGAGCACCTGCTGGAGCTCCTCGTCGTCGTAGAAGTCGAGGTGCCCGGTGAACCCGAAGCGGTCGCGCAGCGGCGCCGGCAGCAGCCCCGCCCGCGTGGTCGCGCCCACGACCGTGAACGGGGGCAGCGCGAGCGGGATCGCGTTGGCGCCCGCCCCCTTGCCCACGACGACGTCGACGCGGAAGTCCTCCATCGCGACGTAGAGGAGCTCCTCGGCGGGACGCGCGAGGCGGTGGATCTCGTCGAGGAAGAGCACCTCGCCCTCCTCGAGCGAGGAGAGCACCGCGGCGAGGTCCCCCGCGTGCTGGATGGCCGGACCCGACGTGACGCGCATCGACGTCCCGAGCTCGGCGGCGATGATCATGGCGAGCGTCGTCTTGCCCAGCCCGGGCGGGCCGGAGAGCAGGACGTGGTCGGGCGCTTTGCCCCGCCCGAGGGCGGCGTGGAGCACGAGCTCGAGCTGGTCGCGCACCACGCGCTGCCCGACGAACTCGGCCAGGCGCTGCGGCCGCAGTGCGGCCTCCGCCGCGCGCTCGAGATCCTCCGCGCCCGGGGCGACGATGCGCTCGGTCACGATCTCCTCGTCAGGCACGACCGCCGCCCAGGACCCGCAGCGCGCCACGCAGGACCGAGGCGACCTCGCCGGCGTCGACGGGCCCCGCGTCAGGCGGCGACACCACGGCGACGGCCTCCTCGGCCGCCTTCGCGGTCCAGCCGAGCCCGACGAGCGCCTCCACGACCTCACCGCGCCGGTCGGCGACCGCGGCCGCCGCCGTCGTCGGCCCGCCCGACGGGGCCCCGAGGCGGTCGGCCAGCTCGAGCACGATCCGCTGCGCGCCCTTGCGCCCGATGCCGGGCACGCGCTGGAGCGCCGCCAGGTCCTCCCCCGCGACCGCGCGCCGCAGCGCGTCGGGCGTGTGGACCGCGAGCATCGCCAGCGCCAGCCGTGGCCCGACGCCGCTCACCGTCTGGACGGCCTCGAAGGTGTCCCGCTCGTCGGCGTCGGCGAAGCCGTAGAGGGTCAGCGAGTCCTCGCGGACGACCAGCGACGTCGCGAGCTCGGCCTCCTGCCCGACGCGCAGTCCCGCCAGGGTCGCCGGCGTCGCGTACGCGAGCATCCCGACACCGCCCACGTCGACGACTGCCGCGTCGAGGCGCACCCCGACGACCTGCCCGCGCAGCGAGGCGATCACGAACCCTCCCGTCCTCCTCGCGCGGACGCGCCGCCGCCACGGCGGGACGCGGTCACGCGAGCGACCCGAACATCTGTACGACCACGCTAGCGCGCCGCCCGGACACCGGGTGCCCCGACGCGCCGGACCTCACCGGAGCCGGGCGGCGGCCTCGGCCCGCGCCCAGGCGAGCTGGGCCGGTGTCGCCCCGGACGTGGCCCCCGCGGCGCCGCCCGCGCCGGTCCCCGCACGGACCGGCGACGTCGTGCCCGCGGCCACGGGCCGCCAGAGGTGGCAGATCGCCAGGGCGAGCGCGTCGGCCGCGTCGGCGGGGGTGGGCAGCTCCGCGAGCCCGAGGATCCGCGCGACCATCTGCTGCACCTGCGGCTTGCCGGCCCGCCCGGAGCCCGTGACCGACGCCTTGACCTCCGACGGCGTGTGCAGCGCCACCGGGATCCCGCGCCGGGCGGCGGCCGCCATGACGACGCCCGACACCTGGGCCGTGCCCATGACGGTCCGCACGTTGTGCTGCGCGAAGACCCGCTCCACGGCGACGGCGTCGGGCTCGTGCTCGTCCAGCCAGGTCTCCACCTGGTCACCCACGAGGGCCAGGCGCGACGCGACGTCGTCGGAGACCGGTGAGCGCGCGACGCCGACGGCGACGAGCACCACCCGCCGCCCCGGGCGCGAGTCGACCACGCCCAGACCGCAGCGGGTCAGGCCCGGGTCCACTCCCAGCACGCGCACCGCACCAGTCTCCCAGCGCGCGGACGCGACGGCCGGACGCCTCGCCGGGCGCTCAGTCCTCCTCGAGCTCCGCCATGACCTCGTCGGACGCGTCGAAGTTCGCGAAGACGTCCTGGACGTCGTCGCTGTCCTCGAGCGCGTCGATGAGGCGCAGGATCTTGCGGGCGCCCTCGGCGTCCACCTCGACCTGCGTGGCGGGCACGAACTGGGCCTCGGCCGAGTCGTAGTCGATCCCGGCGTCCTGCAGCGCGGTGCGCACGGCGACGACGTCGGACGCCTCGCTCTGCACCTCGAACGCCTCGCCCAGGTCGGTGACCTCCTCGGCGCCCGCGTCCAGGACCGCCGCCAGCACGTCGTCCTCGGTGAGGCCGTCCGTCTTGGGGATCACCACGACGCCGCGCCGGGAGAACAGGTAGGACACGGACCCGGGGTCGGCCATCGCGCCGCCGTTGCGGGTGAACGCGATGCGCACGTCAGCGGCCGCACGGTTGCGGTTGTCGGTGAGGCACTCGACCAGGACCGCGACCCCGCCGGGGCCGTAGCCCTCGTACATGACGGTCTGGTAGTCCGCCCCGCCGGCCTCCTGGCCGGAGCCGCGCTTGACCGCGCGGTCGATGTTGTCGTTCGGGACCGAGGACTTCTTGGCCTTCTGGATCGCGTCGAAGAGCGTCGGGTTGCCGGCGACATCACCGCCGCCCACGCGGGCGGCCACCTCGATGTTCTTGATGAGCTTCGCGAAGAGCTTGCCCCGCTTGGCGTCGACGACGGCCTTCTTGTGCTTCGTGGTGGCCCACTTGGAGTGACCGGACATCGCTTCGACGAACCCCTCAGCCGCGCTCGGTGACGATCTGGACGAACAGCCGGTGCAGCCTCATGTCCCCCGTGATCTCGGGGTGGAAGGACGTCGCGACCACGTCACGCTCGCGCACCGCCACGATCCTACCGGCGGCGGGGCCCGATGCGACGGTGGCCAGCGCCCGGACGCCCGGCCCGGTGCGCTCGACCCACGGCGCGCGGATGAACACGGCGTGCACCGGGTCCGTGGCGCTGTCGGCGACGCCCTCGACGACGAGGTCCGTCTCGAAGGAGTCGACCTGACGGCCGAAGGCGTTGCGGCGCACGGTCACGTCGAGCCCGCCGAGGGTCCGCTGGCCCGCCGCGCCGTCCTCGAGCCGGTCGGCGAGCAGGATCATCCCCGCGCACGACCCGTAGGCGGGCAGGCCGGCGGCGATCGCGTCGCGCAGGGGCTCGAAGAGCTCGAAGACCTGCAGCAGGTTGGCCATCGTCGTGGACTCGCCGCCCGGCAGCACGATCCCGTCGACCTCGGCGAGCTCGCGCGTGCGCCGCACGGGCACGGCACGCGCGCCGCTGGCCTCGAGCGCGGCGACGTGCTCGCGCACGTCGCCCTGGAGGGCCAGGACACCGATCCTGGGCGGCGTGTCGGAGATCACGTCGGCGGATCCTACGCCGCCCTATCCTCGGGGCATGAGCGCGCCCTTCCCCCCGCCCGCGGCGCCCGCGGGCCCGCACGCCGCCCCGCCGTCGACCTCGCTGCGCGGACCGGTCGCGCTGACCGTCGCCGGAGCGGTGCTCTGCGTCGCGACGGTCGTCATCGCGGTCCTCGTCGGACGGACCTTCCTCAACCTCCTGCCCACCGACCTGCTGACGTCGGACGGTCAGGCGGGTCCCGGGGTCGTCGCCGAGGTGAGCGCGCCAGGGCAGGGCACGGCGCAGCTCGAGGCGGACACGAGCTACGTCGTGCTCCTGGCCACCTCGACCTCGGCGGGCGGGGACCACGTCGAGCTCGAGGACGACGTCGTGCTCGTCAGCCCGGACGGGAACGAGATCGTGGCCGACCGGAGCCCCGGCGTGAACCTCTCGGCGTCGCGCGACGGCACCGCCGTCCGCTCGGTCGGCGCCTTCCGCACGCAGGAGGCGGGGCAGTACACGGTCACGGCGCCGCCCGTCAGCGACGGCGGGACCGCACGGGTGCTCCTCGCCCCGGACCAGGCGTTCGGGCCGTTCTTCGTCGGCATCTTCGGGTCCGTGTTCGGCGTCTTCGCCGCCATCGCCACGGCGATCACGGGGATGCCGATGCTCGTCATCGGCATCGTCTGGTGGCGCCGCCGGGCCGGGGCCCGCGCGGCCGGCGCCGCGGGACCGGGCGCCCCGGGACATCCGGCCACGGCGCCGCGGTGACAGGCACCGGCGCGGCGCCGCGTCGGACGAGCGTCCTGCGCCAGGCGGCGCTGCGGGTCGCGACCGGGGTCGTCACGCTCGTCTACCGGATGTACCGGGTGCACCCCGCGTTGTGGCGGTTCACGGCCCGGAACTACCACCCCGCGATGGAGCGCTTCGCGCGGCTCAACGCCTGGATGATCTGCCAGCACGCCTACCTGGACGTGCCCGCGTACCGCCGCCACGTCGAGGAGCACGGCTTCCGCTTCCGCTGGTGGGACCTCACGGCGTACGAGCCCACCTCCAAGCACGGCTACGTCGACCGGTACCCCGAGGCGGAGCGCTGCTGGGACGGCGAGATCCGGACCGTGGGCACCGTGGTGGACGAGTCGTCCGGCTCGTCCGGGACCCCGTACAACTGGCTGCGCTCGAAGCGTGAGCTCGCCACGGTCCACAAGAACGTCGCGGGGTACGTGACGCAGATCTTCGGCACCCGCGGGCTCTTCGCCATCAACGCCTTCTCGATGGGCGCCTGGGCGACGGGCACCAACACGGGCATCGCCATGTCGCGGATCGCCATGGTCAAGAACACCGGCCCGGAGATCGACAAGATCGTCGACACGCTGCGCCACTTCGGCCCCGGCTACACCTACCTGGTGTGCGCGTACCCGCCCTTCCTCAAGCACCTGCGGGACCGGCTCGACGCGGACGGGTTCGACTGGGACGCCTACGACCTCAACGGCTTCGTCGGCGGCGAGGCGCTCACCGAGGGGCTGCGCGACTACCTGGAGGACCGCTTCGGCCGCGTCTACTCGGGCTACGGGGCCTCCGACCTCACCATCGGGATGGCCGGCGAGAGCGACCTGACCGTGTGGCTGCGCCGCGCCCTGATCGCCCACGAGCCCTTGCGCCGGGAGGTGCTCGGGGACGGCGAGGCCCGCACCCCGATGGTCTTCCAGTACAACCCGCTCGAGACCTACCTGGAGACGACGTCCGACGGGCGCCTGCTGGTGACCTTGAACTCCGCCGACATCATGAGCCCGAAGCTGCGCTACGACATCGGCGACGAGGCGATGATCCTCAGCTTCGACGCGATGCGCGCCGCGGTGGACCGCCTGCCCGAGCCGCTGCGCTCGCGCCTGACGTTCGGCGTCGAGCGCGCGGCCGCGGTCCAGGGCATGCGCCTGCCCCTGCTCCTGCTCTTCGGCCGCAAGGACTCGACCGTCTCCTACATGGGCGCGAACCTCTACCCGCTCGACGTCGAGAACGGGCTCTACCTCGACAACCCGCACGCGGCGGCCATCGAGTCCTTCAAGCTCTCCCTGGTCGACATCGGCGACCACGAGCAGCGTCCCGGCATCCACCTGCAGCTGCGTGCGCACGCCGCGCTCGACGACGCCGAGCGGGCGGACCTCGCGTCGCGCGCCGCCGCCGGGGTGCTGCGCCATCTCGCGTCCGTCTCGCGTGACGTGGCCCAGTCCCTCGAGGAGGACCCGACGGCCTCGGACCTGCGGGTCGAGGTGCACGCGCACGGCACGGGCCCGTTCGCGGGCGGCTCGACGAAGATCAAGAACGTGTACCTGGTGGACGAGGGCGACCGCGACGTCCCGTCCGCGGCGCGCTGATGCGCAGCGCCGACTTCTCGCGGGCCCCGCGCCAGGCGCGCGCCGAGGCCATGGTGGTGCTCGAGCGCCCCGAGGCGCCGCGCGGCTGGCAGCGCGCGGCCCGGAGCGCCGCCCGGGAC
>NZ_JACEXH010000013.1:0-30042 GCF_014525465.1 Actinotalea sp. JY-7885
TGGACCACGCCGCCGCGCGCGGCGCTCACGGTGTCGGTGCTGCTGCGCGCCGACGTGCCGGCGGACCGCCTCGGCTGGCTGCCGCTCCTCGCCGGGCTGGCCGTCGTCCGGGCGGTCGGCGAGGCCGCCGGGACCCGCGCCGCGCTCAAGTGGCCCAACGACGTCATCGTCCCCGCGCCCGACGGCACGGAGCAGCCCGGGTGGCGCGGGTGGCGCAAGCTCGCGGGCGTCCTGTGCGAGGTCGTCCCGGATGCGGGGCCGCCACCCGGTGCCGCGCCCCGCTACGACGTCGTGGTCGGCGTGGGGATCAACGTGGCGCAGTCGACGGCGGAGCTGCCCGTCCCGACCGCCGCCTCGCTCCGGACCCTGGGTGCGCAGGTGGACCGGACGGACCTGCTCGCCTCGCTCGTCCGGCACCTCACCGAGCTCGACGAGCGGTGGCGGGCCGGCGACCCGGGGCTCCCCGACGAGGTGGCCCGCGCCTGCGTGACCCTGGGCACCCCCGTCCGCGTCGAGCTCCCGGGAGGCGGCACGGTCGAGGGGACCGCCACGGCGCTCGGGCCCGACGGCGCGCTGGTCGTCGAGGACGCGGCCGGCCGGTCCCGGGACGTCCACGCCGGCGACGTCCAGCACCTGCGGGCACGGTAGGCACGCCGCGGGCGACCCCGCTGCGGGTCACGACGACGATGGCCGCGGCCACCGGTCGGCCCCCGTCACGGTGACCCTCGTCACCCGGGCTAGCCTGAGGCGGTGTCACCCGAGACGTCCGAGGCAACGCCCGACCACCCCACGACGTCCCCGATGCTCGACCGGCTCGAGGCGCAGCTGCTGGGCGGTCCCCGCACCCTGACGCTCGCGCAGGTCGCCGAGCGCCTCGGCGCCGACGTCGACGACCTGAGGCTCTTCTGGCACACGCTCGGCCTGCCGACGGGCGACGAGGACGCCGTCGCGTACGCGGAGTCCGACGTCGAGGTGCTCAGCCTCCTGCTGGACGCGCGGGACCGCTACAACCTCAGCCCGCGCGCGACCGTCTCGCTCGTCCGGTCCATCGGCCACACCACGGACCGGCTGGTGATGTGGCAGGTCGAGGCGCTGGTCGAGCACCTCACCGAGCGTGACGGCCTCGACGACCGCAGCGCGCGCCTGGCGGTCATCGGGCGCCTGGGCGAGATCGCCGGCCTGCTCGAGCACCAGCTCTCCCACGCCTGGCGCCGCCAGCTCCTGGCGACCGCCGGCAGGTTCGCGGAGGAGTTCGGCGGCGCCCCGGAGCCGGGCGCGAAGGACGAGCTGCCCCTCGCTCGGGCCGTCGGGTTCGCCGACATGGTCTCGTTCACCACCCGGTCCGCCGCGCTCGGGGCGCACGAGCTCGCCGAGTTCGTGCAGACCTTCGAGACGCGCGCCCGGGACGTCGTCACGACCGCCGGGGGCCGCGTGGTCAAGACCGTGGGGGACGCCGTGCTCTTCGTGGCCGACAACCCGCACCTCGGCGCCGAGGTGGCGCTCGGCCTCGCCGACGCGTTCGGCGTCGACAGCGCCACCCCCGTGCGCGTCTCGCTCGTCTGGGGGCGCCTGCTGTCGCGGTTCGGTGACGTGTTCGGCCCGTCGGTCAACCTGGCGGCCCGGCTCACGGAGCAGGCCGTGCCCGGTGCGGTGCTCCTCGACGAGGCCACGGCCGACGCCGTCCGTGGCGCACCCGGCGTGACGCTCGTCCCGCAGGACGAGCGGGAGGTCCCCGGCCTCGGCGTCCTGCGTCCCGTGCGCCTGCTGCGCGCCGACGCCGCCTGACGCGACGCCGCCCGACGTGGCGCCGCGCGACGCGATCGCCGTCGTGACCCGAGCGCCGCACTGGCCGCCTCAGCCCGGCTGGTCCTCGTCGTCGCCGTCGGGCAGCCGCTCGATCAGCTCGGGCCCGTTCGTCCGCACGGAGTTCACCGCGGTGGAGACGGGCGTCGCGACGAGCCGCGGCGCCGGGTCGTGCAGCAGCCCGACCGCCTCGGCGGCGTCCGTGCGGTGCGGGTCGAGCCACTGCGCCCACCGGTCCGGCGTCAGCACCACCGGCCGCCGGTCGTGGATCTCCGCCAGCACGGGGTCGTCGGTGGGGGCGCCGCCCGTGATGATCGTCATCGTGACGAGCCAGCGGTGCGGGTCGTCGTCGGGCAGCGAGCGGTCGCGCCAGAACTCGTAGAGACCCGCGAAGGCGAGCGGGGAGCCGTCGCCCGCGTGGATCCAGAACGGCTGCTTGGGGGCCTTGGCCGGCGAGCCCGCGGGCGGCTTGCGCCACTCGAAGTAGCCCTCGGCGGGCACCAGGCACCGGCGCGCGGCGGCCGCCTTGCGGAACGCGGGCTTGTCGACGAGCGACTCCACGCGGGCGTTGATCATGCGCGAGCCCACGGACGGGTCCTTGGCCCACCCCGGCACCAGGCCCCAGCGCGCGAGCCGCAGCGAGCGCTGGACCTCCTCCGGCGGCTCCTCGCCCTCGACGGCCCGGGGCGCGCGCTCGACGACGACGCGCACGGGGTCCGTCGGCGCGACGTTCCAGGACGGCGGCAGCAGGGCGGCGTCGGCCGCGATGCCCTCCGGGCTCACGGCGAACGCGTCCGCGAGGTCCTCCGCGTCCCGGAACGAGGCATAGCGTCCGCACATGGCCCCCAGCATGCCGCGGCCCTGCGACACGCGCGCCCCGCGCGTCGCGTGCTCCGGCCGGGTGCACATCCCTCGGCGGCCGTGATGGGACTCACGTCCCGGGTCCGTCGATTCACCTGTCCTGTCGAAACGATTCGGCATAAACTCCTGGAGTGACGACACCGACTCCCACGACGCCCGCCCCGCGGGCGGGCACGGACCGCGCCGCCGGCTTCGTCCTGCTCGTCGGCCTCCTCACGCTGCTGCCTGCGGTGACGACGGACATGTACCTCCCGTCGCTGCCCGACGTCGCCGCCGACCTCATGACGACCGAGGCGGCCGCCCAGTTCACGATCACCGGCATGCTCATCGGCGGCGCGATCGGGCAGCTCATCGTCGGCCCGTTCTCCGACCGCGTCGGGCGCCGCAAGCCCGTGCTCATCGGCGTGAGCCTGCACGTGGTCATCTCGCTGCTCTGCGTCGTGGCGACCACGATCGGCCAGCTGTCGACGCTGCGCGTGCTCCAGGGTCTGGTCAGCTCGGGCGCCACCGTGGTCGCCATGGCATGCATCCGGGACCGCTACACCGGGGCCGACGCCGCCAAGCTCATGTCCCGCCTCATGCTCGTCATCGCCGTGGCACCGCTGCTCGCGCCGACCGTCGGCAGCGCGATCGCCTCGGTATGGGGCTGGCGCGCGGTGTTCGTGGCGCTCGCCCTCTTCGCGCTGGTCCTCGTGGTGATCGTGGCGTTCTTCCTGCCCGAGACGCTGCCGGTCGAGCGGCGCACGGCCCACGGCATGCGCGCCTCGCTGCACGGCTACGTGGGCCTGCTCCGGGACCGCCGCTTCCTCGCCCTCGCCGCGCTCCCCGGGCTCGGCATGGCCATGATCATGAGCTACGTCGCCGGCTCCCCGTTCGTCCTGCAGCAGGAGTACGGCCTGTCGCAGTCGCAGTTCGCGCTGGTCTTCGCCATCGGCGGGACGTCGATGGTCACGGGGTCGCAGATCAACGCCGCGCTCGTGCACCGCGTCGGGCCCGCGCGTCTGCTGCGCACGGCCGTCCCGGTCACGGTCGTGTTCAGCGCCGGGCTCGTCGGCGTCGCCGCCACCCACCTCGGCGGGATCGTCGGCCTCGTGGTCGCCCTGTGGCTCACGACGGCCGTCCTGGGCTTCGTGATGTCGAACGCCTCGGCGCTCGCGCTGTCCCGTCACGGCAAGCGCGCGGGGACCGCCGCTGCGACCATCGGCTTCCTGCAGGCGGGCCTCGCCGGCGCCGTGAGCCCGCTCGTCGGGGTCCTCGGCGGGGACGCCGTCGCGATGACCGGCGTGATGCTCCTCAGCATCGTCGTGGCGTTCGTCATCCTGGCCGTCGGCACGCCCGCGTACCGCCGGGGTGGGTGGGTCGAGATGGGTACCGAGCGCGCCGCCGGTGCGCCGGTCGCCGTCGCCCACTGACCGTCCGGCCCGGGGCGGCTCGCCCCCGCCCTCCTACCCTGGGGGCATGACCTCCCTGCGGCCCGGCCGCTGGCACGACGTCGCCCGCGCGGCCGGGCTCGTCGGGGCCGACGGCGTCGTGCGTCCGACCGTGTTCGCCGAGATGTCGGCGCTCGCCGTGAGCACGGGCGCGCTCAACCTCGGCCAGGGCTTCCCCGACGTCGACGGCCCCGCGCACGTCGCACGGGCCGCGGCCGACGCCATCCTCGCCGGGCGCAACCAGTACCCGCCCGGCGCGGGCGCGCCGGAGCTGCTCGACGCCGTCGCGGCGCACCAGGAGCGGCACTACGGCCTGCGGCCGGACCCGTCGTCCGAGGTGCTCGTGACCACCGGCGCCACGGAGGCGCTCGCGGCCGCGGTGCTCGCGCTCGCCGGCCCGGGCGACGAGGTCCTGACGATCGAGCCCTACTACGACTCCTACGCCGCCGTCATCGCCATGGCCGGCGCCACGCACGTCACGGTCGGCCTGCGCGAGGAGGCGGGGCGGTTCCGCCTGGACCTCGACGCGCTCGGCGCGGCGTTCGGGCCGCGCACGCGCCTGGTGCTGCTCAACTCGCCGCACAACCCGACCGGCACGGTCCTCGAGCGCGCCGAGCTCGAGGCGGTCGCGCGGCTGGCGACGGAGCACGACGTCGTCGTCCTCACCGACGAGGTGTACGAGCACCTCACCTACGACGGCGCCCGCCACGTCCCGATCGCGACGCTGCCGGGCATGGCGGGGCGGACGCTCACCGTCTCCTCGGCGGGCAAGACGCTCTCGTTCACGGGCTGGAAGATCGGCTGGGTGACCGGGCCCGCGCCGCTCGTCGCCGCGGTCCGCGCGGTGAAGCAGTACCTGACCTACGTCTCGGGCGCCCCGTTCCAGCCCGCGATCGCGCACGCGCTCGCGGACCCCGACGGGCGCACCGCCGCGTACGTCGCCGACCTGGCCGCGAGCCTCGCCCGTCGGCGCGACCTGCTCTGCGACGGGCTCACGGCGGCGGGGTTCGACGTCGTCGTGCCACGGGGCACGTACTTCGTCGTCGCGGACGGGTCCGGCCGGTGGGGCGACGACGGCGTGGAGACGTGTCGGCGCCTGGCGCACGAGGTCGGGGTCGTCGGCGTGCCGGTCTCCGCGTTCTGCCGCGCCGGGTCGGCCACCGCCGACGCGCTGCGCCCCCGCGTCCGCTTCACCTTCGTCAAGCGCGAGGAGGTGCTCGTCGACGCCGTCCGGCGGCTGGGCGCGTGAGGCGGGACGCCCCTACGCGCCGGTGACCCGCGCCGGGTCGGCGCCGGTGAGCGCGCTGACCAGGCGGACGGCGTCGTCCCACGAGCGCGTGTAGTGGTGCGGGTCCGCGTTCCGCTGGACCGCGTGCGCCACGGCGGTCGGCGTCATGGCGTCGCGGTCCTCGACGCGCTGGAGGGCCCGGAAGAAGCTCTGCGCGCTCGCCGTCGGGTCCATGCGCTCGGCGAGCGTGCCCCACGCACCGTTGTCGCGCTGCTGGAACAGGCCGCGGCTGTCGGGCCCGGCCGTGTCCCCGCGGTCCAGGACGCGCAGGGAGGACTCGCCGAGCGCCGTCATGACGCCGATCGCCTGGTCGCGCGGGGAGAGACCCATGCCCCGGCCCGCCTGCACCACGGCGGCGGCGTTGGTCACCTGCTCGGCGCTGAAGCCGGCCACCTGCGGGGGCGGGGTGGTCGGGGTGGCCGGGGCGACGCCCTGCGCGGCCGTCGACCCGCGGACCGCGGCCAGCTCGGTGGCCAGCGCGGCCGCGAAGGCGGTCGCGCCGGCCGGGGACGCCGTCGTGCGGGGACCGAGCTGCGACAGCGTCTGCTGGATGGCGACCATGCGCTGGCTCATCGCGGTGATCGCGTCCATGGTCCGTCCCCCCTCGCGCTGCGCGTCTCGGCCGGCTCGGCGAGCCCCGTCGCGGCCGCCGGTCCCATCGGCCGTCCGGGCGTGGCTGTGAGCGGCCGGGCCAGGGGGCCGGGTGCCAGGATGACGCGACACCCGCTCGCCGACAGGAGCCGCCATGGACTTCCCCCGCTTCGACGTCCAGGGCCAGGTCGCCCTCGTGACGGGCGCCGCCCGCGGTCTGGGCCGCGCGATCGCGCTCGCCCTCGCGCACGCGGGCGCCGACGTCGCCGTCGGCCTGCGCGACCCGGCCGCGGACGGCGGGGTCGTCGCCGAGATCGAGGCGCTCGGCCGACGCGCGCTGCCCCTGCCGATGGACGTCGCGGACCTGACGCAGGTGCGCGCCGCGGTCCGGCGGGCCGCTGACGAGCTCGGCGGCCTCGACATCCTCGTCAACAACGCGGGCATCGCGCCCGGGTCGATGGCGATCGACGTCACCGAGGACGTCTTCGACGCCACCGTGGGGCTCAACGTGCGGGGCACGTTCTTCGCGTCGCAGGAGGCGGCGCGGGTGATGCGTGAGCGCGGCGGCGGTCGCATCGTCATGGTCGGGTCGCAGGCGGGCGAGGTCGCGCTGCCGGGCGAGACGGTCTACTGCATGACCAAGGCCGCCGTCGCCCACCTCACGCGCTGCCTCGCGGTCGAGTGGGGGCAGTACGGGATCACCGTCAACAACGTCGCGCCCACGTTCATCCGCACGGACGGCACGGCGGACGCGCTGTCGGACCCGGCGTTCGAGGCCGACGTCGTCGAGCGCATCGCGGCGCTGCACCGCATCGGCGAGCCGATGGACGTCGCCGGCGCGGTGCTCTACCTGGTCTCGCCCGCGGCGTCCCTCGTGACCGGCCACACGCTGCTCGTGGACGGTGGCTGGACGGCGCGCTGACCGGGAGCCCGGTGCCCCGCCGTCCTCAGCCGGCCACCCGCTCCGGCGTCCCGGGGCGCGGCAGCGCGAGGCGGCCCAGGTCCAGGTCCACCTGTGTGCGGCCTGGTCCGACGCCGAGCAGCTGGGCGAGGCGCAGCGCGTCGAACGGGGCGTGCACCTTGACGTCGTTGTCGAAGTAGACGACGACGTCGCGCCCGTCCGCGGCCCACGCGGCGATCCGCTCGGCCCACCGGGCGAGCGAGGCGTCGTCGTACCCGCTGACGTACAGCTCCTCGCCGCCGTGCAGGCGGACGTAGACCAGGTCGCTCGTGACGTCCAGCAGGAACGGCCACTTCCCGGCGGTGTCCGCGACCACGAGGCCGATGTCGTGCCGGCGCAGCAGGTCGACGAAGTCCGGCGTCACGAACGTCGGGTGCCGCACCTCGAGCGCGTGCCGCACGGGCCGGTCGGCGTCGGTCTGCGTCAGCGCGCGGCCCTCGAGCCGCTCGTCGTGACCTGTCGCCAGCGCCGCGGCGGCCGACGTCGTCCGGGGGAGCAGGTCGAAGAAGGTAGCGAGCCGGCCGGGGTCGTAACCGAGCATCGGCGGCAGCTGCCACAGCACCGGGCCGAGCTTGTCGCCGAGCGCCAGCACCCCCGACGCGAAGAAGTTGGCCAGGGGCTGCGCGGGTTCGCGCAGCTTGATCATGTGGGTGATGAAGCGGCCGCCCTTGACCGCGAACCGGAAGTCCGGCGGCGTCGCCTCGTACCACCGGCGGTAGCTCTCGGGACGCTGGAGCGAGTAGAAGGACCCGTTGAGCTCGACGGTGCTCAGCAGGCTCGACGCGTGCGTCAGCTCGAGGCGCTGCGGGAGCCCGGGCGGGTAGAACACGCCGCGCCAGGGCGCGTACCGCCACCCCGAGATCCCGATCCGGACGTCCCCGCTCACCGGAGCCACGGTAGGCAACCGGTCCGTCCTCCGCCCGCCGACGGCGTCCGGGTCACACGCCGACGACGGCGCTGCGGCGCTCCAGGCGGACCACGTCGCGCCAGACGCCCGCGGCCGTGCGCCCGAGGCGCTCGTTCACGCCCACCGTGCGGAAGCCGTGCCGGGCGTGGAGCGCGAGGCTTGCCGCGTTCTCGGGGAAGACGCCGGCGGTGAGCGTCCAGACCCCGGCGGCCTCCGTCGAGCGCACCAGGGCGTCGAGCAGCGCGGAGCCGACGCCGCGTCCCCGGGCCGCCGCGGCGACGTACACGCTGATCTCGAGCACGCCCGCGTACACGCAGCGGCTGCTGGTGGGTGAGCACGCGGCCCACCCGAGCACGACGTGGTCGCGACCGTCGAGGGGACCCGTCGCGACGAGGCGGTGCTGCCCGACGTGCGCGGCGTCCCACGCCTCCCACGAGGGCACCGTGGTCTCGAAGGTGGCCTCGCCGGTCGCGATGCCGTCGGCGTAGACCGCCGCCACCGCGGGCCAGTCGTCGGCCGCCATGGCGCGCACCGTCGTGCGGTCGTGCGTCGCCGCCATGCGTCCTCCCGAGCCGTCCGTGCTCACCGGGCGTGGCGAGCAGCCCGCCCGCGGACGAGCATCGTGGCAGGCCCGGGGGTCCGGTGTCAGGACCGCGTCCACGTCAGTACGGTGGAGGCGACACCCCAGCCCGCAGGAGGACCCGCGTGACCACGGCACCGATCGACCCGACGACGACGAGCGCGTGGGCGGGGCTGCTCGCGCACCGCGACGCGACGACGCCCGACCTGCGCGCCTGGTTCGACGCCGACCCGGAGCGGGCGTCGCGCCTGTCGTTCGGCGTGGGCGACCTGCACGTGGACCTGTCCAAGAACCTCGTCACGGACGAGACCCTCGCCCTGCTCGTGCGGCTCGCCGAGGAGGTCGGGCTGCGCGGCCGGCTCGAGGCGATGCTCTCGGGCGAGCACATCAACGTGACCGAGGACCGCGCCGTGCTGCACACCGCGCTGCGTCGCCCGCCGGGCGCCGAGCCGCGCCTCGTGGTCGACGGGCAGGACGTCGACGCCGACGTGCAGCGCGAGCTCGACAAGGTCTTCGCCTTCGCCGACCGCGTGCGGTCCGGGCAGTGGACCGGCGTGACGGGCGAGCGCATCCGCACGGTCGTCAACATCGGCATCGGCGGCTCGGACCTCGGCCCGGTCATGGCCTACGAGGCGCTGCGCCCCTACGTCGCCGAGGGCATCGAGCTGCGGTTCGTCTCGAACATCGACCCCACCGACGTCGCGGAGACGCTCGCGGGCCTGGACCCCACGACGACGCTGTTCATCGTCGCCTCCAAGACGTTCGGCACCTTGGAGACCCTGACCAATGCGCGCCTGGCGCGGGCCTGGCTGTGGCGCGAGCTCGTCGCCGCGGGCGCGATCGACGACACCGAGGAGGCGCGCACGGGTGCCGTCGCGCAGCACTTCGTCGCGGTCTCGACCGCGCTCGAGAAGGTCGCGGCCTTCGGCATCGACCCGGCCAACGCCTTCGGGTTCTGGGACTGGGTGGGCGGCCGCTACTCGGTCGACTCGGCGATCGGCACGTCGCTGGCCGTCGCGATCGGTCCCGACGCCTTCCGCGACTTCCTCGCCGGGTTCCACGCCGTGGACGAGCACCTGCGCACGCAGCCCTTCGAGCGCAACGTCCCGGTCCTCATGGGCCTGCTCAACGTCTGGTACGTGAACTTCCTGGACGCGCACACGCACGCGGTGCTGCCCTACGCCCAGTACCTGCACCGCTTCCCGGCGTACCTGCAGCAGCTCACGATGGAGTCCAACGGCAAGAGCGTGCGGTGGGACGGCTCGCCCGTCACGACGGACACCGGTGAGGTGTTCTGGGGCGAGCCGGGCACCAACGGCCAGCACGCCTTCTACCAGCTGATCCACCAGGGCACGCGCCTGGTCCCGGCGGACTTCATCGCCGTCGCGACGCCCGCGCACCCGCTGCGCGACGCCGCCGCGGGCGACGTCGACGTCCACGAGCTGTTCCTCGCGAACTTCTTCGCCCAGACCAAGGCGCTCGCGTTCGGCAAGACGGCCGACGAGGTCCGCGCGGAGGGCACGGCGGAGGAGATCGTGCCGGCGCGCGTGTTCAGCGGGAACCGGCCCACGACGTCGATCATGGCGCCGGCGCTCACGCCGTCGGTGCTCGGCCAGCTCATCGCGCTCTACGAGCACATCACCTTCGTGCAGGGCGTCGTGTGGGGCATCGACTCGTTCGACCAGTGGGGGGTCGAGCTGGGCAAGGTCCTCGCGAACCAGATCGCGCCGGCGGTCGGTGGGGACGCCGCCGCGCTCGCGGCGCAGGACCCCTCCACCCGTGCGCTCATCGAGTACTACCAGGAGCACCGCCGGCGCTGACCGGGGCGGCGTCAGCTCTCGAGGTGGTACAGGCGCTTGTGGGGGTCCAGGACGCGGATGAGCGTCAGGGAGATCTCGGACAGCTGCGCGACCTGCTCGGGGGTGAGCGCGTCGATGACGAGGCGCCGCACCTCGGTGACGTGACCGGGGGCGCTCGCCACGACCTTGTCCCAGCCGGCGTCGGTGAGCACCGCGAGCGTGGCGCGCTTGTCGGACGGGTCGGGCTCGCGGCGGACGAAGCCGTCGCGTTCGAGCCGCGTGACGACGTGGGACAGGCGGGGGAGCGTCGCGTTGGTCGCCGAGGCGAGGTGGGACATCCGCAGCGTGCGGTCCCGGGCCTCCGACAGCATCGCGAGCAGCAGGTACTCGTAGTGCGTGAGGTCCGCGTCGCGGCGCAGCTGTGCGTCCAGCGCGCCGGGCAGCAGCTCGATCACGGCCTGGAGCCGCAGCCACGCCACGAGCTCGTCCTTGCTCAGCCAGTGCGGCTCTGCCATGGGACTCCAATGATCGGGGCGACACCACGAGGGGGATGGCGCGCGTGAACTTGTTGCTTCACCTATATCTCACCACTCCCGCTCGCGCAGGAGACGCCACGACTGCGCCCGCGCGCTGGTGTGACTAGCGTGGACCGGCGGCCGCCCGGGCCGTCGCAGGCCGAGGAGCGCACCGTGAGCGAGGAGCAGGTCGGCGCCGCCGGAGCGCCCGCACCGGGGCAGGCGCCACCCGCTGCCCCCGCGGTGCGGCCGCCGCCGGCGCCGGACAGCACGCGCATCGACCGGTGGTCGTGGGCGGTCCGGCTGTTCCGCACACGCTCCCTCGCCGCCGCCGCGTGCCGCGCGGGCCACGTGCGCGTCAACGGGGACCGGGCCAAGCCCGCGACGACCGTGCGTCCCGGCGACGAGGTGCGGGTGCGCGTCGAGGGCACCGAGCGCATCGTCGAGGTGCGCCTGGCGGTCGAGAAGCGCGTCGGCGCCGCCCTGGTGCCCCTGTGCCTCGTGGACCGCACCCCGCCGCCGCCCGCGCGGACCGAGCTCGCGGTCGCGCCGGTGCGGGACCGCGGCGCCGGGCGGCCCACCAAGCGCGAGCGCCGGGACATCGACCGACTGCGGGGCCGCTGACCGCCGACGGCGGCTCGAACGGCGGCGAGCGCTCGGCTCAGTCGGGGGCGACGCGCAGGAAGTCCTCGAGCAGCGGGCCTGCGGTGCTGGCGCCCGACTCGCCGTCCTCGACGAACACGGCGACGGCCAGGTCACCCTGGATCCCCAGCATCCAGGCGTGGTTGCGCAGGCCGTCGTCGGCCTGGAACTGCGCGGTGCCCGTCTTGGCGAGGACGTCGGCCCCCGGCACGTCCTCCAGGGCCGCGCCGCCGCCGTCGGTCACCACTGCCCGCATCAGGGCCTGGAGCGCCGCCGCCTCCTGCGGCGTCAGCGGTGACGCGTCGGCGGCCGCCGCGGGCGGCTCGGCGCCGACGAGCCACGGCGTCACGGTGCGGCCGGCGGCCACGGACGCCGCCACCGTCGCCATGGCCAGCGGCGACGTCTGGATGCGGCCCTGGCCGATGAGCGACGCGGCGTGGTCCGTGCCGGTCGCGTCGGTGGGCACCGAGCCGAGGAACGCGGGGAAGCCCAGGTCCCGCGCGCCGCCGAGCCCGAGCGACGCGGCCGCAGCGGCGAGGGCGTCGGCGGGCGCGCGGTCGCGCAGGCCGATGAACGCGGAGTTGCAGGAGTGCGCGAAGGCCGTCCGGAGGCTCACGGGCCCCAGGGCCGACGACGGGTACCCGGGGACGTTGTCGAACCGGCGGCCCTCGACGTCGATGCCGTCGCTGCACTCGACCGAGGTGTCGGGGGTGATCCCGGCGCGCAGCAGGGTCAGCGCCGTGACGACCTTGAACACCGACCCGGGCGCGTAGGTGCCGAGCGTCGCGCGGGACAGCCCGCCGTTGCCCGGACCGTTGGCGACGGCGAGGACCGCGCCCGTGGACGGGCGGATCGCCACGAGGGCGCTGGGCGCCGCGACGTCGGCCAGGACGCCGTCGGCCGCCTCCTGGAACGGGGTCGAGATCGTGGTGACGAGCGGCTCGCCGGGCACCGGCTCCCGCTGGAAGAGCACGCGCTCCTGGCCGTTGTCCGACGCGGTCGCCACCACCGACAGGCCCGGCAGGCCGCGCAGCTGCGCGTCGTACTGCCGCTGCAGGCCCGAGAGGCCGACCGTGTCGCCCGCGACGATGGCGCCGTCCGAGGCCTCGATGACCTCTGCGGTGGCGGGCCCGGCGGTGCCGAGGACCTCGCGCGCGAACCGTCGGCTCGGCGCGAGGGGCAGCTCGTCCGGCACGCTGTTGGCGCCGGCGAGGAGCCCGAACTCGTCGATCGACACGGGGGAGGAGCCGGTGCGGACGACGAGGCCCTCGACGAAGGCCTTCTCGCCGGCCGCCGCGACCCGCGCGGCGAACTCCGCGGGGTCGAGGCCGAGGAAGGCGCCCATCGCCTCCGCGGCGGCCGCGTGCTCGGCGGCGTCGAGCCGGGTCTTGTCGAAGCCCAGCCGGAGCACCTCCCGCGGCTCGACGAGGACCTCCGCGCCGCCCGCGCCGAGGACGTTCGCCCGCGCCGACGGTGCGTCGCGTCGCACCGCGAGCGTCTCCGTCTCCCGCAGGTCGGGCGCCACCACGAACGGGGACCACTCGACGAGCCACTCGCGCTCGACCAGCCGGAGGTGGGCCGTGGTGGTGTAGGTCCACGCCGCCCCCTCGACGCCGGCGGCCGGTGCGCCGCCCGTCGCGGCGTCCTCGCCGTCGGCAGTGCCCTCCGCGTCCTCGGCAGCGCCCTCCGCGTCCTCGTCCGGGTCCGCCTCGGCGGCGGCGGTGACCCCCTCGTCGAGGGACCACGTGTGCTCGAGGACCGCGGTCGCCGTGCCCGCCTCCTCGTCGACGGCGATCGTGCCCACCTCGACGACCGGCCGCACCGGCGCCATGCCCTGCGTCGCCGACGCGAGCTGTGCCGCCGCCTCCTCGCCGGCGCCGTCGGCGAAGGGCACGTCGCCGAGGTCGCCGGAGGCGAGGGCGTGCGCCAGCGCCTCCACCGCGGCATCGGGTGTGGGGTCCGCCGGCGTGCACGCGGCCAGGCCGGCGACGACCGTCACGGTCGCGGCCAGCGCGGCCGGCCACGCACGCCATCGCTCCGCGCGACCCGTGCCACGGGACCGCCCCCGACCGTGGTCCGCCCGGCCCTGCTCCACCCGACTGCCCCGTCCCACGTGCGCTCCCGCCCGCCGCCCCTCGGCTCGGCCGAACCATCCCAGACCGCGCCCACGCCGTGCTACCTCCTCCCGTGTTGTATGCACCGGGGCCGTGCCGCCCGCCCAGGACGCCCTTCCGGGCATCATGTGTATACAAGGAGGGTCTCCGGACGTACGCTGACGCCGTGCGAGCCGGTGACCGGGTGTACGCGGCCCTCCGCGAGGAGATCGTCGCGGGACGGCTGCGCGCGGGCGCCGAGCTCAGCGAGGTCGAGCAGGCCGAGCGCTGGGGCGTCTCGCGCACGCCCGTCCGGGAGGCGCTCTCGCGCCTGCGCGCGGACGGTCTCGCCGTCGTCGGTCGCGGCCGCACCCTGGTCGTGCCCGGGATCAGCGCCGACGACGTCGTGCGGCTCTTCGAGCTGCGCGAGGCGCTGGAGACGCAGGCCGCCCGCCTGGCCGCCCGGCGGTGCCGACCGGAGGTGTTCGCGGGGCTGGCGCAGCGGTTCGCCGCCACGACGCCCCCGGACCCCAGCGACCCCGAGGACCCGACCGGCCACGACTACTACGCGCTGGTCGCCGAGCTCGACGCGGCCGTCGACGAGGCCGCGGAGAGCCCCTACCTGCGCAGCGCGCTCGCGGGCCTGCGCACGCACGTCGCGCGGGTGCGCCGGCTCGCCGCCGACAACCCGGCCCGGCTGCGGCAGGCCGCCGCCGAGCACCGCCTCATCGCCGAGGCCATCGCGCAGCGCGACGAGGTGCTGGCCGTCCACGCCACGGCCGTGCACCTGCGCCTCGCCCTGACCACCGTCCTGCAGACCCTGGAGGCAGCCGCATGACCGTCCACCACGTGCGCGTCCACCCGAGCGCCGCGCGGCTCCCGCGCGAGGGGCAGCTCGCGTGGGCCTTCGCCGGTCTGGCCTCCGCCCGGGTCCCGGTGCCGGACGACGTCGCGGAGATGGTGGTCAACCGCGTCATCGACAACGCGGCCGTCGCGGTCGCCTCGCTCACCCGCGCGCCGGTCGCCGCGGCCCGCGCCCAGGCGCTCGCCCACCCCTACCGGCCGGGCGCCACCGTCGTCGGTGCGGCGCCGGACGTGCGCGTGAGCCCGGAGTGGGCCGCGTGGGCCAACGGGGTCGCCGTCCGCGAGCTCGACTACCACGACACCTATCTCGCCGCCGACTACTCGCACCCGGGCGACAACATCCCGCCGGTGCTCGCCGTCGCCCAGCACCTGGCCGAGCGTCGCGGGGTCACGGGCGCCGACGTCGTCCGCGCGATCGCGACCGGCTACGAGGTTCAGGTCGCGCTCGTGCGGGCCATCAGCCTGCACGCCCACAAGATCGACCACGTGGCCCACCTCGGCCCGTCGGCGGCGACGGCGCTGGGCTCGCTGCTCGGCCTGGACCCCGACGTCGTCTTCCACGCCGTGGGGCAGGCGCTCCACACGACCACCGCGACGCGGCAGTCGCGCAAGGGCGAGATCTCGACCTGGAAGGCGTACGCCCCGGCGCTCGCGGGCAAGCTGGCGGTCGAGGCGGTCGACCGCGCCATGCGCGGGCAGACCGCGCCCGCGCCGATCTACGAGGGCGAGGACGGCGTCGTGGCGTGGCTGCTCGACGGCCCGGACGCGGCGTACGACGTCCTGCTGCCGGACGCGGGGGAGCCGTGCCGCGCGATCCTGGAGACCTACACCAAGGAGCACTCGGCCGAGTACCAGTCCCAGGCCCTCATCGACCTCGCGCGGCGGCTGCACCGGGACCGTCCGGAGCTGGCCGATCCCGAGCGCGTGGTCGAGATCGTGCTCCACACGAGCCACCACACCCACCACGTCATCGGGTCGGGCTCGGGCGACCCGCAGAAGTACGACCCGGGCGCGACGCGCGAGACGCTCGACCACTCGATCCCGTACATCGTCGCGGTCGCGCTGCAGGACGGCCGGTGGCACCACGTCGACTCCTACGCGCCCGAGCGCGCGTCGCGCCCCGACACCGTCGCGCTGTGGCACAAGATCACCACGCGCGAGGACCCCGAGTGGACGCGGCGCTACCACTCGAGCGACCCGGCCGAGAAGGCGTTCGGCGCGCGCCTGGAGGCCGTCCTGAGCGACGGCACCCGGGTCGTGGAGGAGATCGCCGTCGCCGACGCCCACCCCCTGGGCGCGCGGCCCTTCGGCCGGGCGCAGTACCTCGCCAAGCTCCGCACGCTGGCCGACGGCGTCGTCGAGCCGGCGGAGGTCGACCGCTTCGTCGGGCTCGTCGAGCGCCTGCCCGAGCTGTCGGCGGCCGAGCTCGCCGGGCTCACGCTCACGGCGCCGCCCGAGGTCCTGGCACGCACCGCCGTCCCGGAGGGGATCTTCTGATGCTGTACTCGACGACCACGGCAGCGGCCAAGCGCGCGACCCTGCGCCGGCGCCTGGCCGACGGCGAGCTGCTGCGGTTCCCGGGGGCGTTCAACCCGCTGTCCGCGCGCCTGATCCAGGACAAGGGCATGGAGGGCGTCTACATCTCGGGCGCCGTCATCGCGGCGGACCTCGGGCTGCCGGACATCGGCCTCACCACGCTCAGCGAGGTCGCGGGCCGCAGCGCGCAGATCGCGCGGATGACCGACCTGCCGGCGCTGGTCGACGCGGACACGGGCTTCGGCGAGCCGATGAACGTCGCGCGGACGGTGCAGACGCTCGAGGACGCGGGCGTCGCCGGCCTGCACATCGAGGACCAGGTCAACCCCAAGCGCTGCGGGCACCTCGACGGCAAGCAGGTCGTCGACCTGCCCACCGCCGAGCGCCGCATCCGCGCCGCCGTGGACGCGCGCCGCGACCCCGACCTCCTGGTGATGGCCCGCACCGACGTCCGCGCCGTCGAGGGACTGGGGGCCGCCGTCGACCGGGTCAAGCGGCTCGTCGACGCGGGCGCCGACGCGGTCTTCCCCGAGGCCATGGCCGACGCGCGCGAGCTCGAGGCCGTGTGCCGCGCCGTCGACGTGCCCGTCCTGGCCAACATGACCGAGTTCGGTCGCTCGCCGCTGCTGGCCACGCGCGAGCTCGCCGACGCCGGCGTCCGCATCGTCATCTACCCCGTGTCCCTGCTGCGCCTGGCGATGGGCGCCGCGGAGCGAGGCCTCGACACGCTCGCGGCGCAGGGCACGCTCGAGCCGGTCGTCCCGCAGATGCAGACCCGGACCCGCCTGTACGAGCTGCTCGACTACGCCGGCTACGGCCGGTTCGACGAGACCGTCTTCACCTCGACCGGCCACGCGGGGTGAGACCCGCGGGCCCATGACCGCAAGGGAGCGATCATGACCCAGCCACGCAACGGCCGGCCGCACGACGGGGCCCGGCCCGGCACGCCCGCGCCCGACGCGCCCCCTGCACCCCAGGTGCACCGGGGCCTCGCGGGCGTCGTCGCCGACACGACGCAGGTCTCGGCGGTCGACCCCGCGAGCAGCTCGCTGCTGTACCGGGGCTACCCGGTCACCGAGCTCGCCGCCGCGTGCTCGGTGGAGCAGGTGGCCTGGCTCCTGTGGCACGGCGAGCTGCCGACGCCGGACGAGCTCGCCCGCCTGGAGGACGTCGAGCGCGAGAACCGGGCCCTGGCGCCGCACGTGCGCGAGGTCGTCGACGCGCTCCCGGCGAGCGCGCACCCCATGGACGTGCTGCGCACCGCCGTGAGCGTCATGGGCGCGTACGCGCCGGTCGAGGACGTGGGGGACCCGGACGCGCTGCTGGAGTCCTCCGTGGCGCTCTTCGCGGGCCTGCCCGCGGTCATCGCCTACGACCAGCGCCGCCGCCGCGGCCAGGACCTCGTCGAGCCGCGCGAGGACCTGGGCTACGCCGCGAACTTCCTGCACATGACCTTCGGCGACGTGCCCGACGACGTCGTGCTCGACGCCTTCCGGGTCTCGCTGGTGCTCTACGCCGAGCACTCGTTCAACGCCTCGACGTTCACCGCGCGCGTCATCACCTCGACCCTCGCCGACGTGCACTCCGCGGTGGTCGGCGCGATCGGGGCGCTCAAGGGCCCGCTGCACGGCGGCGCGAACGAGGCCGTCATGGCCATGCTGAGCGAGATCGGCGACGCGAGCCGGGCGCAGGCGTGGCTGGACGAGGCGCTCGCCGGGAAGCGCAAGATCATGGGCTTCGGGCACCGCGTGTACAAGAACGGCGACTCGCGGGTGCCGACCATGAAGGCCGCGCTGGACCGCCTCGTCGCGCACACCGACCGGCCCGACGTCGCGGCGCTCTACGACGCGCTCGAGCAGGCGATGGCGAGCCGCAAGGCGATCCTGCCGAACCTGGACTACCCGTCCGGCCCCGCCTACCACCTCATGGGCTTCGACACCGCGACGTTCACGCCCCTGTTCGTGGCCAGCCGCGTCCTGGGGTGGACGGCGCACGTGGGTGAGCAGCGCGCCGCCAACTCGCTCATCCGCCCGCTCAGCGCGTACACGGGCCCGGCCGAGCGGCACCTGTGACCCCGGCCGTCGCCCGCGTGGACCCCGCCCGCGGGTGGCACGATGACCTCGGGGTCCGCGACGGGCTCGCGCGAGCCGTCCGGAGGCCTGGGTGCTGGTGAACGACGACGAGGCGGCCGACGCCACGGTGGACGCGGCGCTCGTCGACCTCGCCGCGACCCGGATCCGCTCGGACCTCGCCGTCGTCGCCGCCGGGATCGGCACGTTCGACTGGGACCTCGCGACGGGCGAGCTCGCGTGGGACGCGCAGCTCCGCGAGGTGTTCGGCGTCGGGGACGGGGGCTTCGACGGCACGATCGAGGGCTTCCACCGTCGCGTGCACCCGGACGACCTCGCGCGCGTGACGGGAGCGCTCGCCGAGGCGGTCGAGCGGTGTGGTGAGTACGCGGCCGAGTACCGCGTGGTGCGCCCGAACGGCGACCTGCGGTGGGTCCAGGCGCGCGGCCGGGCGCTCGCCGGCCCGTCAGGAGCCGCCGCGCGCGTCATCGGCGCCGCGTACGACAGCACCGGCAGGCGCCAGGGCGAGGCGCGCGTGGGCCGCGTCCTGGAGTCGATGTCGACGGCCTTCTTCTCGCTCGACCGGGGCTTCCGCTTCACCTACGTCAACGCCGAGGCCGAGCGCGTGCTCGGCGCGCCGCGTGACCGGCTCCTCGGGGGCGTCCTGTGGGAGCTCTTCCCGCACGCCGTCGGCTCCGCGTTCGAGGAGCGGTACCGCGGCGCGATGGCGTCGGGCGTGCCGACGTCGTTCGAGGAGTTCTACCCGGCGCCGCTCGACCGCTGGTACGACGTGCGCGCGTGGCCCGACCCCGACGGGCTGTCGGTGTACTTCCACGACATCACGGCGCGCCGCGAGACGGAGGAGCGCCTGCGGCAGGCGATGGCGCGCAGCGCGCTCCTCGCCGACGTCGCCTCGGAGCTGGCCAGCACGCTCGACCCCGTGGAGGCGGTGGGGCGGCTGGCCCGCGTCGTGGTGCCCACGCTCGCGCAGTGGTGCATCGTCACGCTCGTGGACCGCGAGGCCAGCGGGCCCGCCTGGCGGCGCCTGCGCGACGTCGGCTCGTGGCACGAGGACCCGGAGCAGCGCGCCTCCGTCGAGCGGTACGCCGCCCTGCGGCTCGGCACCATCGACGCGTCGTCGCCCGTGGCGCGCGCGCTCGAGAGCGCGCATCCGGTGGTCGTCCGCGGTGACGCCACCGAGAAGATCACGGCGCTCCTCGGCTCGGCCGAGGCGCGGGAGGCGCTCGCGCGCCTCGCCCCCACCGACGTCGTGGTGCTGCCGCTCGTGGCCAAGGGCCGGGTCCTGGGGCTCCTGAGCCTCTACGACGTGACGGGGCGCCGCGCCGGTGACGCGTCCTCGCTCGAGGAGGACCTGCGGACCGCCACCGACGTCGCCGCCCGCGCCGGCCTGGCGCTGGACAGCGCGCGCCTGTACGCCCAGCAACGCCGCGTCGCCGAAGGGCTCCAGCGCTCGTTGCTGACCGAGCCGCCGCAGGTCGACGGGCTGCAGATCGCCGTGCGGTACCAGCCCGCCGCGCGCGCCGCCCGGGTGGGCGGCGACTGGTACGACGCGTTCCGGGTCCGTCCCGGCGTCCTCGGCCTGGTCATCGGCGACGTCGTCGGGCACGACATCGAGGCGGCGGCCGCGATGGGCCAGGCGCGCTCGCTCCTGCGCGGCATCGCGGCGACCACGGGCGGCGGTCCGGCGGACCTGCTGAGCCGGCTCGACACCGCCTTCCGGACGCTCGAGCTCGACCTCATGGCCACGGCGCTAGTCGCCGAGGTCGAGGACCACGGCGCGACGCCCGACGGCGTCGTGCTCCGCTGGTCCAGCGCCGGGCACCCCACGCCGCTGGTGGTCCTGCCCGGCGGCGAGGTGCGCGAGCTCGGGGCCGCGGACGGCGTGCGGCCCGACCTGCTGCTGGGCGTCGACCCCCTGCGCACGCGGAGCCAGCACGTCGCCGTGCTGCCGCCCGGCTCCACGCTCCTGCTGTTCACCGACGGCCTCGTCGAACGTCGCGGCGAGCGCTACGGCGTCGGTCTCGCGCGGCTCGTCACCGTGCTGCGCGAGACGGCGGCGGACGACCTCGAGGCGGTGTGCGACGCGGTCCTGGACCGCGTCCTGCCGGAGCAGCCGGGCGACGACGTCGCGCTCGCGGCGGTGAGGCTCGGCTCCTGACGACCCGCGCGCGCGCCGGTCGGTCCGCGGCGAGAGGCCGCCTCCGGTTGCGGGGCTGACGCCGGGGGAGTGGGATCGGGGCTGCACGAGGCGGGTCGGGCGCCGCCCGGCCGCCGAGGACCAGTGGTGCGGATCGAGGAGACGACATGGACGACAGCACACGGACCTGGGTCATCGTCGCGGTGGTGGTGGTCGCACTCCTGCTCGTGCTCTTCCTCGCCCTGCGCGGCCGCCGCGGCAAGGCGCAGGAGGCCAAGCGGGTGGAGGCCCACGAGCTG
Organism: Actinotalea sp. JY-7885; assembly: GCF_014525465.1. Taxonomy (NCBI): domain Bacteria; kingdom Bacillati; phylum Actinomycetota; class Actinomycetes; order Micrococcales; family Cellulomonadaceae; genus Actinotalea; species Actinotalea sp. JY-7885. Next base: position 20,397 of record NZ_JACEXH010000013.1, read on the forward strand.
CGACGCAAGGCCGAGGCCGACCGCATCGAGGTGCAGCAGCGCGAGGCCGCCGCCGCCAAGGTCGACGCCGAGGCGCGCATGGCGCAGGCCGACGCGGACGTGCGCGCGGCCGAGGCGGCTCGCCTGCAGGCCGAGGCGCACCAGCGCTCCGAGCAGGTCTCGAGCGCCCGCGCCGAGGTCGACGAGCGGCTGCGCCGAGCGGACGCGCTCGACCCCGACGTGCCCGGTGACGGGCGACGCCCCACGACGGGCACGGCCACCACGGCCGCGCCGACCCCGGGCACGACGGGCGCGACCGACCGACGCCCGCGTCGCACGGCGACCACGTGGCGCAGGACCGCCCGGTCGACGGGTCGGACGGATCCCGTCCGGGCGCCTGAGCGCGTGACGGCCGGCCGGAGCAGCGCGGGGCTGCTGCTCTACCGCCACGGCGCCGACGGCCTCGAGGTCCTGCTCGGCCACATGGGCGGTCCCTTCTGGGCGCGCAAGGAGGCCGGTGCGTGGACCGTGCCGAAGGGCGAGCCGCTCGACGGCGAGGACCCGCGGGCCACGGCGCTGCGCGAGTTCACGGAGGAGCTCGGCGTGCCGCCGCCCACCTCGCCGCTGGAGGACGTCGACCTGGGCACCGTCACGCAGCGCGCGGGCAAGACCGTGCGCGCGTGGGCGCGGTTCGCCGACCTCGACCCCGAGCGGCTGGGCCCCGCTCGGAGCACCGTCGAGCTCGAGTGGCCACCGCGCTCGGGCCGGCGGGTCACCGTCCCCGAGCTCGACCGGGTGCGGTGGTGGCCGCTCGCGCAGGCGCGCGACGTCGTCGTCGCGGCGCAGGCGGAGCTGCTCGACCGCCTCGCCGCCGCCGCGCCGCGGGCGTGAGGCTGGCGTGACGGTCGCCGGCGCGCCGGGCGCTCAGCCCAGGGCGCCCTGGAACCCCTGCGCGGGGTCGGCCGCCGCGCCGAGGTAGCGGGGCCGGTCCTCGGGTCCGGGTGTGCCGTCGCTGACGTCGCAGACGGCGACGCTGACGTTGTCGTGCGCGTCCGCCGCCACGGCGGCCTCGACCAGGGCGTCGCTCGCCTCCTCGGGACCGTCGGCGTCCGCGAGCCGACGCAGCAGCTGGGCCTCGGCGACGTAGTCCGTCAGGCCGTCGCTCGTCAGGAGCCAGCGGTCGCCCGGCCGGGCCTCGACGTGCATGAGGGACAGGCCGGCGGTGTCCTCGACGTCGCCGGAGAGCGAGCGCAGGATCACGTTGCGGTTGGGGTGGTGCTGGGCGTCGCGGGCGTCCACCAGGCCCTGGTCCACGAGCGCCTGCACCAGCGAGTCGTCGCGCGTCACGCGACGGCCTTCGCCGTCGCGCACGAGGTAGGCCCGCGAGTCGCCGATGTGGGCCACGCTCACCTCGTCGTGGGCGCAGAAGAGCCCGGTGAAGGTCGTGGCCATGCCGTTCAGCCGCGGCTCGCGGTCGGCTCGCAGCGCGAGGTCGGCGTTGGCCTGCGCGACCATCTCGCGCAGGTCCTCGAGCTCGAGCCGGGCGAGGTCCGTCGTCGCCAGCATCGCCATGAGCCGGTGCGTGACCGTCCACGAGGCGACGTCCCCGCCCGCGTGGCCCCCGACCCCGTCGGCGACGAACGCGAAGCACGGGCCACACCCGACGGAGTCCTGGTTGTCCGCGCGGTGCGGTCCGGTGATCGAGCGTGCGGCCGTCACGAGCCTGACCATGATCCCCCCGAAATCGTGGGCTGTTCCTGGCAGCCATGATCGCCGACCCGTGGCGGACGCGCGAGGGCAGGGGCGGCGCGAGCGAGGACCGGACGGCCGCGGCGCGTCCGCTCAGGGCGGACGGCGAAACCGGGCAAACCGCTCGACCCGTGTCGGAGCCCGGAGCAACACTGGCCGGACGGGACCGCCCAGCCGACCGGGAGGCAGCCATGACCGACGCGCCGACCGTCATGAGCGCGCGCGACCGCCGCGCCGTCGTGCTGCTGCTCGTCTCGACCTTCGTCGTGATCCTCAACGAGACGATCATGGGCGTCGCGCTGCCGCACCTCATGCGGGACCTCGACATCACGGCGGGCACCGCCCAGTGGGTCACCGCCGCCTTCCTGCTGACGATGGCCGTGGTCATCCCCGTCACCGGCTTCGTGATCCAGCGCGTGACGACGCGCCAGGCGTTCCTCGCCGCGATGGGCCTGTTCAGCCTGGGCACCCTGGTGTGCGCCCTGGCGCCCGGCTTCGGCGTCCTCCTCCTGGGGCGCGTCGTCCAGGCGAGCGGGACGGCGATCATGCTGCCGCTGCTCATGACCACGGTGATGACCGTGACGCCCTCGGCCTCGCGCGGCCGGACGATGGGCAACATCAGCGTGGTCATCTCGGTCGCGCCCGCGCTCGGCCCGACGATCTCCGGGCTCGTCCTGACGGTCCTGGACTGGCGATGGCTGTTCGGGCTGGTGCTGCCGATCGCCCTTGGTGCGCTGGCGCTCGGGGCCGCGCTGCTGCAGAACCTCACCGAGCCGCGCCAGGCGCGCGTCGACCTCGCCTCCGTGCTGCTGTCCGCCGTCGGCTTCGGCGGGATCGTCTACGGCCTGAGCCGGTTCGGCGAGGCCGCGGGCGACAGCGGAGCCCTCCTGGCCGCCTGGGCGCCCGTCGTCGTGGGCGCCGCGGCGCTGTCGCTGTTCGTGGCCCGCCAGGTCTGGCTCCAGCGCAGCGACGCCGCGCTGCTCGACCTGCGCACGTTCCGCTCCGGCACGTTCTCGGTCGCCGTCGGGCTCATGGCGATCAGCATGATGTCGCTCTTCGGCACGATCATCCTGCTGCCCATCTACGCGCAGGACGTCCTCGGCCTGCAGGCCCTGCAGACGGGCCTGCTCCTGCTCCCCGGCGGGCTGCTCATGGGCCTTCTCGCGCCGCTCGTCGGGCGGCTGTACGACAGGGTCGGGGCGCGGCGGCTCCTCGTGCCCGGGACCCTCGTGGTGAGCGCGGCGGCGTGGGGGTTCGCCACGCTCGGCGAGGGGAGCGCACCGTGGCGGCTCACCGCGGCGCACGTCCTGCTGAGCGGCGGCCTGGCCTTCATGTTCACGCCGCTGTCCACCGCGTCCCTCGGGTCGCTGCGGCCCCGGCTCTACGCGCACGGTAGCGCCGTGGTGGGCACGGTCCAGCAGGTCGCCGGCGCGGCCGGCACGGCCCTGTTCGTCACCGTCATGACCGCGCACGGGGCGGTCCTGGCGGCCCGGGGGGCGGACGTCGTGGCCGCCACCGCGGGCGGCGTGCACGCCGCGTTCCTCGTCGGTGGCGTCCTGACGCTGCTGGCCGTGCCCGCGGCCTTCGCCCTCCGCACGCCCGCGGGCCCGCCCGCGAGCGGGAACGAGGAGGGCGGCGCGCCCGTTGACCAGGACGACGCCGTCGGCCCGGTGCCGTCGGTGGCGCACTGACCACGGAGGGCACATGGGCGAGCCGGACACGCCGGAGGCGGGCACGCGGGAGCCGGGCACGCGGGAGGCGGGCACGGTCGCCAGCGGGGACGCGGCGACGCAGGAGGCGGCACGCGTCCCGTTGCGCTGGGAGAACCTGCGGCTGCTGTGGGACTTCGTGCGGCCGCACCGCGCCGTGGTCGCGGTCGGCATCGTGCTCGGCCTGGGGGCCACCGCGGCCGCGCTCGCGATGCCGCTCGCGGTCAAACGCGTCCTGGACACGGTGGGCACGTCGGGGTCGGTGACCGGCCCTGTCGCCCTCCTCATCGGGCTCGTGCTGCTGGGCATGCTCACGGGAGTCGCGCAGTGGGTGCTCCTGGGACGGCTCGCGGAGCACATCGTGCTGGACGCGCGGACGTCGCTCGTGCAGCGGTTCCTGCGCGGACGGCTCGGGGACGTGCAGCGACGGTCCCCGGGTGAGCTCGTCACGCGCGTCACGTCGGACACGCTCCTGCTGCGCGAGGCGGCCTCCTCCAGCGCCGTGCAGCTGGTCAACGGCACCGTCTCGCTCGTCGGCACGGTCGTGCTCATGGCCGTGCTCGACCTCCAGCTGCTGCTGACGACGCTCGTGGCGATCGTCGTGGTCGGGCTGCTCATGGCCGTCCTGCTGCCGCGCATCGGCGAGGCGCAGCGCGAGGCGCAGCGCGCGGTCGGCGAGCTCGGGTCCTCGCTCGAGGGGAGCCTGCGCGCGCTGCGGACCGTGAAGGCGAGCCGCGCCGAGGAGCGACAGGTGGACGCGGTGGTGGCCCGCGCGCGGGAGTCGGCCCGGCACAGCATCCGCGCGGTGTGGGTCTCGGCGGGTGCGTGGACGATCGCGGGCGGCGGAATCCAGCTCGCGATCATCGCGATCCTCGGGATCGGCGCCTGGCGGGTCGACCAGGGGGCGCTCGCGGTCTCGACCCTCGTCGCCTTCCTGCTCTACGCGTTCAACATCGTCGACCCGATCACGACGCTCACGCAGACCTTCACGCAGCTCCAGTCCGGGGTGGCGGCGGCGGCGCGGATCCGGGAGACGCAGGACGTCCCGGTCGAGGACGTCCACGCTGGGCGCACGCTCGCGTACGTGCGCGCCGACACGGCGCCGGACGCCCCGGTCCTCGAGCTGCGCGGCGTGCGCCTGACGTACGAGGGCGCCCGAGCGCCCGCGGTCGACGGGCTCGACCTCGTCGTCCCGCGGCGGGGCCACGTCGCGCTGGTCGGCCCGTCCGGGGCGGGCAAGACGTCGACGTTCTCGCTCGTGCTCCGGTTCGTCGAGCCCGACGAGGGCACGCTGCTCCTCGACGGCGTGCCGTTCGACGAGCTCAGCATCGACACCGTCCGCGAGCGCCTGGGCTACGTGGAGCAGGAGACCCCGCTCGTCTCGGGCACCGTGCGGGACAACGTGCTGTTCCGTCACCCGGGGGCGAGCGAGGCGGAGCTCTGGGCGGCCCTCGAGGCGGTGCGCCTGGACGCGACGGTCCGCGCCCTGCCGCAGAGCCTCGACACCCCGCTGACCGCCACCAGCCTGTCGGGGGGCGAGCGCCAGCGCGTCGCCCTCGCACGGGCCGTCGTGCGTGAGCCCGAGGTGCTGCTGCTCGACGAGGCGACCGCCCAGCTCGACGGGCTGACCGAGGCAGCGATCCAGGACGTCATCGCGCGCGTGGCGGCCCACGGCGCGGTCGTGACGATCGCCCACCGGCTCTCCACCGTCGTCGACGCCGACCGCATCGTCCTCATGGACCACGGTCGGGTGCGCGCGACCGGCACCCACGCCGAGCTCCTGGCCTCCGACGACATGTACGCGGAGCTCGTGGCCGCGTTGCGGATCTCGACCGAGTCGGCGCCCACGCCCTGAGCCCGGCGGCCGGTCAGGGCGCCGGGAGCGTGAGCACGGCCCGCAGGCCGCCTGCCGCGGCCTCGCCCAGGACGACGTCCCCGCCGTGGTCGCGCGCGACCTCGCGCGCGATCGGCAGCCCGAGCCCGCTGCCACCCGCGTCCCGCTCGCGCGCGGCCGCGAGGCGCACGAAGCGCTCGAACACCCGCTCGCGCGCCTCCTGCGGCACGCCCGGCCCGTCGTCGTCGACCACGACCTCGCCGGCCGCGACGGTGACCGTCACCTGCGACGCCGCGTGGCGCAGCGCGTTGTCGAGGAGGTTGCGCACCACGCGCGCGACGGCTGGCCCGTCGCCGAGGGCCCGGCCCTCGCCCTCGACGACCACCTCGACCCGGTCCGCGTCCCGCGCCGCCGCGCGGGCCACCGCGAGGCCGTCCGCCACCGCGCCGCGCAGGTCGACGACGCCCCGGGCGGGGCTCGTCGAGCCGACCCGGGCGAGGAGCAGGAGGTCGTCGACCAGGTGCTGCAGCCGCAGGACCTCTCCCGCGAGCTCGTCGGCGAGCTCGCCCGGAGCGTAGGACCCCGGGTGCTCGCGCGCGACGTCGACGGCCGCGCGCAGCGCGGCGATCGGCGACCGGAGCTCGTGCGCCGCGTCGGCGACGAACGTCCGCTGGCGCGCGGCGGCGCCCTCCAGCCGGTCGAGCATGTCGTTGAGCGTCCGCGCGAGCGCACCGATCTCGTCGTCCGCCCGCACGACCGGCAGGGACCCGGGGCCGCCGGTGCGCGCGACCTGCTCGGCGGCGCGGCGCAGCGCCTCGACCGGTGCCAGGACCCGGCCCAGCACCACCCAGATGACGCCCCCGAGCAGCAGCGTGAGGAGCGGGACGACCCCGCCCAGCGCGACGGCGAGCGCGCGCAGGAGGCCCTGCACCTCGGCCAGCGGCACGCTGACCACCACGCTCACGGGCGCGCCGCCCAGCTCGGCGGGCACGACGGCGACGCGCGCGGCCGCGTCGTACGCGCTCGCATCGGTCACCACGACGCGCACGCCGGCGCCGACGTCCTCGGCGGCGTCGCCCTCCGCGTCGCCCTCCGCGCCGGAGCGAGCCGACGCGGCGCGCAGGCGGTCCAGCTCGTCGCGCGGCAGGACCGGCAGCGTTCGGCTGGCGGTGGACGACGTGGCCACCACGCGCCCCTCGGCGTCGAGGACCTGCGCGATCTCGCCCGGCTCGGCGACCGGCAGGGGGTCGGGCAGGCGGTCGTCGGCGACGAGGACCAGGAGCGTCGCGGCGCGCGCGCGGACCGCCGCGTCGAGCTCGGCGACGCGCTCGCGCGACAGCACGGTCGTCAGCAGGACGGCGCCGACGACGAGGGTCACGCACAGCAGGCCGGACGTCAGCAGCGTCAGGCGCAGCCGCAGCGACAGGCCGCGCCGCTGCCCGCGGGGGGCGGGCGCGCCCACCCCGGGAGGGCCGGGGCTCACCCGGCGACCCGGTAGCCCGCGCCCCGCACGGTCGTCACCGCCGACCGGCCGAGCTTGCGCCGCAGGTAGCCCACGTAGACCTCGACGACGTTGAGGTCCTCGCCCGAGCCGTCCCAGACGTGGTCGCGCAGCTCGACCTTGCCGACGACGCGGTCGGCGTGGCGCATCAGGTACTCGAGCAGGGCCAGCTCCCTGGTGGTGAGCGCGACCGGCCGGCCCGCGAGCGTCACCGTGCGGGCGGCGGGGTCGAGCTCCAGGCGGCCCGCCGTCAGCACCGCGGGACGGGCGCCGGCCGGGCGGCGCACGAGGGCGCGCAGCCGAGCGACCAGCACGACGAAGGAGAACGGCTTGGTGAGGTAGTCGTCGGCGCCGACGTCCAGGCCGTCGGCGACGTCGTGCTCGCCGTCCTTGGCCGACAGCATGAGGACGGGTGTCCAGACGCCGAGCCCGCGCAGCGCCGTCACGACGTCGTAGCCGTTGCGCCGCGGCAGCATGACGTCCAGGACGATCGCGTCGTACTCGGTGCCGGACGCGAGCTCCAGCCCGGCGTCGCCGTCGTGCGCGACGTCGACCGCGAAGCCCTCCGCCTCGAGGCCGCGGCGCACGGCACGCGTGAGCGCGACCTCGTCGTCGACCACCAGCACGCGCATGGGGGCAGCATGCCACCGGCCCCGGGGCCCGGGGCCGGCGCTCTCAGCGTCCTCTCAGGCCGCGGGGCGCACGATGGTCACATGAGCCAGCCGACCGTTCCCGCACCCGACGTCGCCGACACCCCCCGCAGCGCCCGGCGCCGCTGGGCCGTCCCGGCCGTGGTCGCCGCCGGCGCCGCCCTCGCCTTCGCCGCGCCGCCCCTGCTCGCGTCCGCGGGCGAGGAGGGCCTGCCCGAGGTCACCGCCGAGGAGCTCCTGGCAGCGGTCGCCTCGGCCGAGCCGCAGGCGCTGTCCGGCACCGTGGTCTACACCGCGCGCCTGGGGCTGCCGGAGATCCCGTTCGCCGAGGCGGGCGGCGCGGACCCGATCGCGCTGCTGGGCGGCAGCTCGACGCTGCGGGTGTGGACCGACGGCGACGACCGCTCGCGCGTCGCCCTGCTCGGTGCGACGTCGGAGTACTCGGTCGTCCGTGACGGACCCGAGGCGTGGACCTACTCGAGCGAGGACGACGAGGTCGTGCACTACGGCCTCAGCGAGGCGGACGCAGCCCGCTACGAGGCCCTGGCGCAGCAGGTCGAGGCGGGACCGTCGCCCGAGGTCGCCGGCGACCTCCCGACGCCGCAGGAGGCGGCGGCCCAGGTGCTCGCGTACGCCGAGGAGTCCTCGACGGTGTCGGTCGACGGCACCACGACGATCGCCGGCCGCGGCGCCTACCAGCTGGTCGTGACGCCGCGCACGCAGGACACGCTCGTCGCCCGCGTGGTCGTCGGCGTGGACGCCGAGACGTCCACGCCGCTGCGCGTGCAGGCGTGGAGCACCCAGGACGACGCGGCCCCGGCCCTCGAGGTCGGCTTCACCGACCTCGACCTCGGCGCGCCGGACGACGCCGTGCTCGCGTTCTCGCCGCCCGCGGGGGCCCAGCAGCGCGACGTCGTCGTGCCGCTGCCGGTGCCGGACGAGGCGGCCCTGCCCGGTGCCGACGCGCCGGAGCACGCGGACGTGGCGACGGAGCACCCGGACGTGACCGTGCACGGCAGCGGCTGGGCGAGCGTGGCCGAGGTCGCCGGCGTCGACGTCGCGTCGCTCGTGGCGGGCGACCCCGCCGCGCTCGCGACGCTGCCCGAGGGGGAGCGCACGATCGGCTCGCCGGAGGCGCAGGAGCTGCTCCAGGAGTTCGAGCCCGGCGACGGCTCGGGCGGCGGCTTCGAGCTCGACCCCCAGGCGCTCTACGACCAGCTCACGACCGAGGTGCCCGAGGGGCGGCTGCTGTCCTCGGCGCTGCTGAGCGTGCTCGTCACCCACGACGGCCGCGTGCTCGTCGGCGCGGTCCCGGCCGACACCCTGCGCGCCCTCGCCTGATGGCGACCACGCTCGCGCCGGCCACCGCGCCGGCGACCGGGTCCGTCATGCTGGCGGACGTGGACCACGCCGTGCGCACCGTCGGCCTGACCAAGCGCTTCCGCTCGGGTCAGGTCGCGGTCGACGGCATCGACCTGGAGGTCCCGCGGGGCTCGGTCTACGGCTTCCTCGGGCCCAACGGGTCGGGCAAGACGACGACCATCCGGATGCTGCTCGGCCTGGTGCGGCCGACGGGCGGCCGGGCCTGGTTGCTGGGCGCGCCGATGCCGGACGGCGCCGCGGCGGTCCTGCCGCGCGTGGGGGTGCTCGTCGAGGGGCCCGCGTTCCAGCCCTACCTGGGTGGCGCGGCCAACCTCGCGCGCCTGGACGCGAGCGACGCGACGGCCGACCCGCGCACGTCGCGGGCGCGGGTGGGCGCGGCGCTCGAGCGGGTGGGGCTCTCGGCCGCCGCGCGCAAGCCGTACCGCCAGTACTCGCTCGGCATGAAGCAGCGCCTCGGTCTCGCGGCGGCGCTGCTGCGGCCGCGTGACCTGCTCGTGCTCGACGAGCCGACGAACGGGCTGGACCCGCAGGGCACGCGCGAGGTCCGCCACCTCGTGCGCGAGCTCGCCGACGCGGGCACGACGGTGCTGGTCTCCTCGCACCTGCTCGCCGAGATCGAGCAGGTCTGCTCGCACATCGGGATCATGAGCCGCGGGCGCCTGCTCGCCCAGGGCGAGCGCAGCGCGCTGACGGACGCGCGGCCCGCCCGGGTCGTGGTGACGACGACGTCGGCCGCGGCCGAGCGCGCGGCGGCGGTGCTCGCCGGCCTCGGGACGACCGACGTCGTGCGGGACACAGGGCTCGACGCCGGGCAGCGGCGCGAGGCCGTGCTCGACGCGGC
>NZ_JACEXH010000142.1:0-8531 GCF_014525465.1 Actinotalea sp. JY-7885
CGCGACGGGCGCAGCGGGCGTGGGCCGCGGTGCCCGTCGCGCGGCGCGCCGCGGTGCTCCTGCGCCTGCACGACCTGGTGCTCGACCGGCAGTCCGAGGCCCTGGACCTCCTGCAGCTCGAGAACGGCAAGGCGCGCAGCAGCGCGTACGAGGAGGTGGCCGACGTCGCGCTGCTGGCCCGGCACTACGGGCGCCGCGCGGCGGCGTACCTGGCGCCGCGGTCCGTGCCCGGCCTCGTGCCCGGGCTCACCGCCGCGCGCGTGCTGCGCCACCCGGTCGGCGTGGTCGGCGTGGTGGCGCCGTTCAACTACCCGCTGAACCTGTCCCTGGGCGACGCGCTGCCCGCGCTCGTCGCGGGCAACGCGGTGGTGGTCAAGCCGGACCCGCAGACCACCCTCGTCGCGCTCTGGGGCGCCGCGCTGGCCCAGGAGGCCGGCCTGCCGCCCGGGCTGCTCCAGGTGGTCGCCGGCGGCGGGGAGGTGGGCGGCGCGCTCGTCGGCGCGGTCGACCACGTCGTCTTCACCGGCTCGACCGCGACGGGGCGCCGGGTCGCCGCGCAGGCCGGCGAGGCGCTGGTCGGTGCGACGCTCGAGCTCGGGGGCAAGAACGCGCTCTACGTGACCCAGGACGTGGACCTCGCCGTCACGGCGGAGGGCGTGGTCCGGGCCTGCTTCTCGAACAGCGGGCAGCTGTGCGTCTCGACCGAGCGCCTGCTCGTCCACGAGGCGGTGGCCGACGCGTTCCTCGCCGAGCTCGTCCCGCGCGTGCGGGCGCTGCGCCTCGGCGCCGCCCTGGACTACACGGCCGACGTCGGCTCGCTCACGTCAGCGGCCCAGCTCGAGCGCGTGCACCACCACGTCGAGGACGCCGTCGCCCGGGGCGCCGTCGTGCTCGCCGGCGGCGTGCACCGCCGTGACGTCGGGCCGTACGTCTTCGAGCCGACGGTGCTCGACCGCGTGCCCCCGGACGCCGTCGTCGCGGGCGAGGAGACCTTCGGGCCGGTCGTCTCCGTGCAGCGCGTGCGCGACGACGACCACGCGGTCGAGCTGGTGAACGGCAGCGACATGGGGCTGGCCGCGAGCGTGTGGTGCCGCGACGTCGCGCGCGCGCGGCGCATCGCGGCGCGCCTGGAGGTCGGCGCGGTGGGCGTCAACGACGGGTACGCCGCCGCGTGGGGGAGCACGGCCGCGCCCATGGGCGGCGTCAAGGCGTCCGGCCTCGGGCGGCGGCACGGGGTCGAGGGCGTCCACGCCGTGACGCGGACGCAGGCCGTCGTGGTGCAGCGGGGCACGCACCACGGGCTCGGGCTCGGGCGCCTCTACGCGCTGCCGGGCGAGCGGTGGACGCGCCTGTTCACGGGCGTGCTGCGCGCGGCGAAGACGCTGCGGCTGCCGTAGGGCCGGCCGGACGACGACGGGCGCCCACCGCGGGGTGGGCGCCCGTCGCCGGCGTCACTCGTGCGAGATGAGCGCGACGGCCTGCCGCGCGATCGCGAGCTCCTCGTTCGTCGGGACGACCATGACGAGGGTGGAGGTCCAGTCCGGCGAGATGATCGTCGGCTGGCTCTTGCGGCCCGCGTTGCGCTCCGGGTCCACCGCGATGCCCAGGCCTTCGAGCCCGGCCAGGGCGCGGGCCCGGACGATGTCGTCGTTCTCGCCGACGCCCGCGGTGAACGCGATGACGTCCACGCGACCGAGCACGGCGAGGTAGGCGCCGACGTACTTGCGCAGGCGGTGGATGTACACGTCCAGCGCCCGCGAGGCCGCCTCGTCGCCCGCCTCGACGAGCTGGTGCAGCTCGCGGAAGTCGTTCTGCCCCGCGAGGCCCTTGAGCCCGCTGCGGCGGTTGAGCAGGTCGTCGATCTCGTCGATCGACATCCCCGCGTTGCGGTACAGGTGGACGATGACGGCCGGGTCGATGTCACCCGTGCGCGTCCCCATGACCAGGCCCTCGAGCGGCGTCATGCCCATGGAGGTCTCGACCGCGACACCGCCGCGCACGGCCGACGCCGACGCGCCGTTGCCCAGGTGGAGCACGATCTGGTTGAGGTCGGTGACCCGCCGTCCCAGCACGCGCGAGACCTTGCCGGAGACGTACTGGTGCGACGTGCCGTGGAACCCGTACCGCCGCACGCCGTGCTTCTCCGCGACCTCGCGGTCGAGCGCGTACGTCGACGCGGCGTCCGGCAGGGTCTGGAAGAACGCGGTGTCGAACACGACCACGTGCGGCACGTCGGGCAGCAGCTGGCGCGCGACCTCGATGCCGCGCAGGTTCGCCGGGTTGTGCAGCGGCGCGAGCGGGGAGATCTCCTCGATCGCCTTGACGACGTCGTCGTCCACGAGCACCGGCTCGGAGAAGACGGCGCCACCGTGCACGACGCGGTGCCCGACGGCGACCACGTGCGCCTCGGCGAGGTCCGGGCCGGCCTCGGCGAACAGGTCGAGCACGGCCCGCAGGGCGGCGCCGTGGTCGGGCACCGGGTCGCGGCGCTCGGTGCGGATGCCGCCGAACGTGTGCCGGATGTAGCCCTCGGCCTCGCCGATGCGCTCGACCAGGCCGGACGCGATCGCCTCGCCGCCGACCGGGTTGACGAGCTGGTACTTCACCGACGACGAGCCGGAGTTGATGACCAGGACGCTGCCGTGCGCGCCGAAGGCGCTGTGGGTGCTCGGACGCTGTCCGACGCCGGGAACGGGGTTCATGCGCGTGCCTCCTCGGGCGACGTGGGGACCGCCGCCTGGGCGGCCACGTCCTCCTGCTGGGCCTGGATCGCGGTGATCGCGACCGTGTTGACGATGTCCTGGACGAGGGCGCCGCGCGACAGGTCGTTGACCGGCTTGCGGAGGCCCTGGAGCACGGGGCCGATGGCGACCGCGCCGGCCGTGCGCTGCACGGCCTTGTAGGTGTTGTTGCCCGTGTTGAGGTCCGGGAAGATCAGGACGGTCGCCCGCCCGGCCACGCTCGAGTCGGGCATCTTGGTCTTGGCGACCGAGGCGTCGACGGCGGCGTCGTACTGGATGGGGCCCTCGACGGACAGGTCGGGGCGGCGCTCGCGCACGAGCGCGGTCGCGGCGCGCACCTTGTCGACGTCGGCGCCCGTCCCGGACTCGCCCGTCGAGTAGGACAGCATCGCGATCCGCGGCTCGATGCCGAACTGCACGGCCGTCGCGGCGGAGGAGATCGCGATGTCGGCGAGCTGCGCGGCCGTCGGGTCGGGGTTCACGGCGCAGTCGCCGTAGACCAGCACGCGGTCGTCGAGGCACATGAGGAAGACGCTCGAGACGATGCTCACGCCCGGGACGGTCTTGATGATCTCGAAGGACGGCTTGATGGTGTGCGCCGTCGTGTGCATCGCGCCCGAGACCATGCCGTCCGCGATGCCGAGCTGGACCATCATGGTGCCGAAGTAGGAGACCGAGCCCACGATCTCCCGGGCCCGCTCGACCGTCATGCCCTTGTGCTTGCGCATCTCGGCGTACTCGTGCGCGAACCGCTCGTGCAGCTCGCCGTCGCGCGGGTCGATGATCGTCGCCGCGGTGATGTCGAGGCCGAGCTCGGTGGCCCGGGCGCGGATCGCGGGCTCGCTGCCGAGGATCGTGAGGTCGGCGACCCCGCGCTGCAGCAGCGTGCTCGCGGCGCGCAGGATCCGGTCGTCGCCGCCCTCGGGCAGCACGATGTGCTTGCGGTCCGAGCGTGCCCGGTCGAGGAGCTCGTACTCGAACATCAGCGGCGTCACGACGCTCGGGCGCGAGACGTCGAGTCGCTCGAGCAGCGTGGTGCCGTCCACGTGCTTGTCGAAGATCGCGAGCGCCGTGTCGATCTTGCGCTGCGACTCCGAGGACAGGCGCCCGCGGGTGCCGGCGGCGGCACTGGCCGTGCGGAACGTGCCCATGTCCGTCTGGATGATCGGCAGGCGCTGACCCAGGCCGTTGACCAGGCGGGCGACCGGCGACGGCGGGTAGAAGCCGCCGTTGAGGATGATCCCGGCGAGCGACGGGAAGCCCTCGGCGGCGTTCGCCATGAGCAGCCCGAGCAGGATGTCCGAGCGGTCCCCGGGGGTGATGACGACGGCGCCGTCGGTGAGCTTGTCGAGCAGGTGCTCGATGGACATCGCCCCGACCAGCAGGTCGAGCGCCTCGCGGGAGAGCAGCTCCTCGTCACCGGCGGCCAGGCGCCCGCCGACCGACTCCATGAGGGCGCGCACCGTGGGCGCGTTGAGGAGCTGGTTCTCGGGCAGCACCCACGCCGGGACGGCGGTGTTCAGGGCCGCGCGCACCGTGACGAGCTCCTGCGGCGCGCAGCGGTTCGCGATCACGCCGATGACCTCGGCGTGCTGCGCGCTCAGCTCCGCGAAGCAGACGTCGACCATGCTGCGGATCTCGTCCGGGCGACGGCCCAGGCCGCGGACCACCAGCAGCACCGGAGCGCCCAGGTTGACGGCGATGCGCGCGTTGTACGCGAGCTCCGTCGGGCCTGCGACGTCCGTGTAGTCGGTGCCGACGATGACGACGACGTCGCACTGCCGCTCGACCTCGTGGTACCGCGAGACGATGCGGGCGAGCGCCGCCTCGGGGTCCGCGTGCACCTCCTCGTACGTGACGCCCACGCACTCGTCGTACGACAGGTCGACGCCGTCGTGCGCGAGGAGGAGGTCGAGCACGTAGTCGCGCTGGCGCGTCTCGCGCGCGACGGGGCGGAAGACCCCGACCTTCTGCACGCTGCGGGTGAGGAGGTCCACCACGCCCAGGGCGACGGTGGACTTGCCGGTCTCGCCCTCGGCGCTGGTGATGTAGATGCTGCGTGCCACGGGTGTTCCTAACCTGTTGTCGCGCGGTTGGTGCCCGCCGGCCCGGGGTGGGGGCCCGGCGGTCGTGCCGATCTGATCATGCCCGGGTACGGGCGGGCCTACTCGTTGTCACCGCCGGTGACCGCCGCGCCGCCGAGCCCCTGCGGCCCGCCGACCTCGGTGCCGGTCTCGCCCGCGTCGGGCCAGACCCAGTCCCTGACCTCCGGGATGTCCTCGCCGTGCTCCCGGGTGTACTGCCGCGCCGCCAGGCGGGCGTCGACCATCTCCTGGCGCAGCTCGGCCGCGCGGGTCCCCAGGCCGGGGACCCGGTCGATGACGTCGATGACCAGGTGGTACCGGTCCAGGTCGTTGAGCATCACCATGTCGAAGGGCGTCGTCGTGGTGCCCTCCTCCTTGTAGCCGCGCACGTGGATGTTGCCGTGCCCGGTGCGGCGGTAGGTGAGGCGGTGGATGAGCCACGGGTAGCCGTGGTAGGCGAAGATCACCGGCTTGTCGGGCGTGAAGATCGTGTCGAACTCGCGGTCCGCGAGGCCGTGCGGGTGCTCCCGCTCGTCCTGCAGGCGCATGAGGTCGACGACGTTGACCACGCGCACGTTGAGGTCGGGCAGGTGCCGGCGCAGCAGGTCGGCGGCGGCCAGCACCTCGAGCGTCGGCACGTCGCCCGCGCACGCCAGCACGACGTCCGGGTCCTCGCCGCGCGCCTCCGTGCCGGCCCACTCCCAGATGCCGAGGCCGCGCGCGCAGTGCGCGATCGCCTCGTCCATCGTCAGGAACGTCGGCGCCGGCTGCTTCCCGGCCACCACCACGTTGATGTAGTTGCGGCTGCGCAGGCAGTGGTCGTAGGTCGAGAGCAGGGTGTTGGCGTCCGGCGGCAGGTAGATGCGGACGATCTCCGCCTTCTTGTTCATCACGTGGTCGATGAAGCCCGGGTCCTGGTGCGAGAACCCGTTGTGGTCCTGGCGCCAGACGTGCGACGTCAGCAGGTAGTTGAGCGAGGCGATCGGGCGGCGCCACGGGATGTCGCGGGTGACCTTGAGCCACTTCGCGTGCTGGTTGACCATCGAGTCGACGATGTGGATGAAGGCCTCGTAGCAGCTGAACATGCCGTGGCGGCCGGTGAGGAGGTAGCCCTCCAGCCAGCCCTGGCACTGGTGCTCCGAGAGCATCTCGACGACCCGGCCGGCGCGGGCCAGGTTGTCGTCCTGGGGCAGGATCTGCGCGTCCCACTGCTTGTCCGTCACCTCGAAGACGGCCTGCAGGCGGTTCGACGCCGTCTCGTCCGGGCCGAAGATCCGGAACGTCTCGGGGTTCGCCTCCACGACGGCGGCGAGCCACCGGCCGAGCACGCGCGTCGCCTCGGCGATGGTGCCGCCGGGGGAGGAGACCTCGACGGCGAAGTCGCGGAAGTCCGGCAGGCGCAGGTCGCGCAGCAGCAGGCCGCCGTTGGCGAACGGCGTCGCGCTCATCCGCAGCGCGCCCTCGGGGGCGAGGGCGGCGACGTCATCGACGAGCCGTCCGGTGGCGTCGAAGAGCTCCTCGGGGCGGTAGCTCTTCAGCCAGCCCTCGAGGACGTGGAGGTGCTCGTCGGTGTCGCGCGCGCTCGCGAGCGGGACCTGGTGGGAGCGCCACGAGTCCTCGACCTGCTTGCCGTCGATGACGGGCGGGCACGTCCAGCCCTTCGGCGTGCGCATGATGATCATGGGCCAGCGGGGCCGCTCGGCCAGCGTGCCCTCGCGGGCCGCCTGCTTGATCTCGGCGATCTGGTTGAGGCACTCGTCGAGCACGTGCGCCATGCGCTGGTGCACGAGCGCGGGGTCCTCGCCGTCGAAGCCGCCCGCGACGACGTACGGCGTGTGCCCGTACCCGCGCATGAGGTCGAGGAGCTCCTCCTCGGGGATGCGGGCGAGCACGGTCGGGTTGGCGATCTTGTAGCCGTTGAGGTGCAGGATCGGCAGGACGACGCCGTCGGTCAGCGGGTCGACGAACTTGTTCGAGTGCCAGCTCGTGGCGAGCGGGCCGGTCTCGGCCTCGCCGTCACCGACGACGGCGGCGACCAGGAGGTCGGGGTTGTCGAAGGCCGCGCCGTAGGCGTGCGAGAGGGCGTAGCCGAGCTCGCCGCCCTCGTGGATCGACCCCGGCGTCTCCGGTGCGACGTGGCTGGGGATGCCGCCGGGGAACGAGAACTGGCGGAAGAGCCGCCGCATGCCCTCGGAGTCCTGCGTGACGTCCGTGTAGACCTCGGAGTACGTGCCCTCGAGGTAGGTGTTGGCCACCAGCCCCGGGCCGCCGTGGCCCGGGCCGGTGATGTAGAGCGTCTGCTGCGAGCGCTCCTGGATCACGCGGTTGAGGTGCGCGTAGATGAAGTTGAGCCCGGGCGTGGTGCCCCAGTGGCCCAGCAGCCGCGGCTTGACGTGGTCGCGGTGGAGGGTCTCGGCGAGGAGCGGGTTGTCGAGAAGGTAGATCTGGCCGACGGAGAGGTAGTTCGCCGCGCGCCACCACGCGTCCACGCGCGCCAGCGTCTGCGCGGAGAGGGGTTCGACGTCCCGTCGGGGCCAGCTCGTCGGACGATCCAGGACCGAGGTCATGTGCGCTCCTCCTCGACGGGGCCGCCGGGGTGTCCGGCGGGCGTGATCAGCGTGCCGCGCCTCGCCCGTGATTCATGGGACGATTGTCCTGACAGGGCCTCGGTGCCGTGCGCTGTCCCCATGCCACCACATCGCGGCCGGGGCCGCACCCATCCGCGGGTACCGTGGGAGTGGCCCGCGAGCGCGGGCGGACGGGTGGATCGATGAGCGACGTCAGGGCCGGAGGCTCGCCGGTGCCGCCCTCGTACGTGCGCACGGCGCTCTCGCCGCGGATGCTGGTCCTGCTGGTGCTGCTGCTGGGTGCCGCCGCGGTGTGCGCGCGCCTGGGCGTGTGGCAGCTGGACCGCGCGGAGCTGCGCGGTGACGCCGAGCAGCAGGAGCGGCGCGCCGCGATCGCCGAGGCCGACCCGCTGCCCCTGCAGGACGTCCTGGAGCCGCAGTCCTCCTTCCGCGGCGAGCTCGTGGGGGAGAAGGTCGTGGCCTCCGGCGCGTTCGAGCCCGACCAGGTCCTCGTGCCGGGGCGCGCGCTCGACGGTCGGACCGGCTACCTGGTCGTCGCGCCGCTGCGCGTCGACGACGCGGTGCTGGCCGTCGTCCGCGGGTGGGTCGCCGAACCCGAGGCGCCGGAACCGCCCACCGACGCGGTCGAGGTCGTCGGCTTCCTCCAGGTGGGCGAGGGGGCGGGGATCGCCACGGACCTGCCCGCCGGGCAGGTCGACGCCGTGAGCCCTGCCGAGCTCGTCAACCGCTGGGGTGGCCCCATCTACTCGGGCTACCTGGTCGAGGCCTCCGCGCCGGACGGCGTCCAGACGCTGCCCCCGCCGACGCTCGCCGGCGGCGGGCTCAACATCCAGAACCTGGCGTACGCGCTCCAGTGGTGGATCTTCGGTGGCTTCGCCGTGCTGCTGTGGGCCCGCATGGTGCGCGACGAGACGCGGCTGGCCCGCGAGGAGATCGAGGGCGGGCCCGACGACGACGGACCCGGCGGGCCGGGCGGAGGCGGCGCGGGCGACGGTCCGGGCACGGGACCGGTCGCGGGACGCGACGAGGAGGACGTCCCGGAGGGCGCCGCCGTCAGTCCGGCGCGGACCCGCGTGGGGGCCGGCGCAACGCCTTGACGTCCCGGCGCCGGCGCTCCG
>NZ_JACEXH010000143.1:0-8458 GCF_014525465.1 Actinotalea sp. JY-7885
GAGCCGGGCGGCGGGCCGGCGGACGACGCGGCCCTCGTGGCGGACGCGGTGCTCGGCCTCGTGCGCCTCGGCCTGGCCTCGGGGCCCGCGCCGCAGGTCGGGTGGTGGGGCGAGCTGCTGCTCGAGGCCGACGACGGCGACCGGCTGCCCGCGGCGGGACTCGTGCTGCCCGGCTCGGACGCCGCGCGCTGGTTCGACCCGGACGTCCTGCCCCCCGTGGCGCGCCCCCTCGCCGAGCGCTGGGCGCCGGAGCTGGGCGCGGTCGGCGTGCGGTCCGGGCTGCGCGTGGTCCGGCCGGGTGCTCCGGCCGACGCGGGCGAGCCGGGGCTCGACGACGCCGACGACGTCCTCGCGGACCTCGACGGCTGGCCCGCGTACCGCGCGCGGCTCGCGGACCTGGGCGTCGACGACCCGGCGTTGCTCGACCTGGCGGTGGTGCCGGACCTGGACGCGGTGCGGCCCGACGCGTGGGAGGAGGTGCTGCGTGCGCTGACGACCGGCGACGCCCGGGCGGCGCTCGTGACCCCCGGCGGGCGGGTGCCGTCGTACACGGCGTGGTGGCTGCGCCATCGCTCGCCCCTTCCGCTCGGCGGTCCCTTCCTCCTCCCGGGCGCCGACGTCGGCTCCGGGCTGCTCCCGCCGGCGCCGCCGGTGGTCGTCGCCGCGGTCGACGGCGACGAGGTCGTCCTGCGCGCCCTGGGCGCGGTCTCAGCGCTCGCGGAGCTCGACGACGTCGGGTGGGCCGCGGTGCTGGGCCGCCTCCCCGCCGCCGGCGCGGACGTCGACCCGGCCGTGGCGGTCGACGTGTGGCGCGCCCTCGTGGACCTGGCGCGGGCCGACGCCGACGTCGATCCCGGTCGCGTCCCGGCGTGGTGCGCGGGCGGGCGCGGACCGGGGCAGGTGCGCGCGGCCGAGGTCGGGGACGTCGCGGTGGCGGACCCGATGTGGGCGCAGCACCCGGGCGTCGGCCCGGTCGTGGTCGTGCCCACGGGCGCGGCGGCCGACCTCGCCGACTGGCTCGACGTCGACCTGGCGGCCGAGCGCGCGGCGGGGCGGGTGACGACGGTGGGGGTGCCCGGGCCCGTGCCGGCGCAGGCCCGCGTGCTCGCCCCCGACGCCCCGGACCGCTGGGTCGAGCACGAGGACCTGCGGGTGGACGGCCTGCCGGTCGAGTGGTGGGTCGCGCAGGGCGTGATCCACGCGTGCACCACGGGCGGCCTCGCGCGCGGGCTGGCCCAGCTCACGCGGTGGAGCGACCGCCACGCCCTCGCGAGCGTCCTGGCGGACCCGCGGGACCTGCCCGTCGTGCTCCTCGAGCGGGCCGGCGAGCCGTGAACCGCAAGCTCGTCCTGGGCGTCTTCGTGCCGGTCACGGTCTTCGAGACCGGCATCGGGGCGATCGTGCCGGTGGTCGCGCTGACCGCGACCCGGCTCGGCGCCTCGCTCGCCGGCGCGGGCCTCGTCGTCGCGCTGCTCGCCGTCGGGCAGATCCTCGGGAACGTGCCGGCCACGGCGGTCGCGGCCCGGCTCGGGGACCGCCGGGCCATGCTCGTGGCGGCGTGCGGCTCGGTGGTCGTGCTGGTCGGCGCCGCGCTCGCGCCGAACGTCGCCCTCCTGGCGGTGGCGCTCACCCTCCAGGGCGCGCTCAACGCGACGTTCATGCTCGCCCGGCACTCCTACCTCGCCGCCCACGCCCCCGTCGAGCGCCGGGCCCGGGTGCTCTCGACGCTCGCCGGCCTCCAGCGCGCGGGGACGTTCGTCGGACCCTTCCTCGGCGCGGCCCTCATGCACGTCTGGGGCCTGCCGGCCGCGTGGTGGCTCGCGGTCGGCACGTCGCTCGTCGCCGCCGCCGTGGTCGCCGCCGTGCCCGACGAGGTGGCGCACGTCGCGGAGCCGACGACGTCGTCGCTGTGGCGCGTGGCGCGGGACCACCGGCACGTCCTCGCGACGCTCGGCATCGCGGTCCTCATGATCGGGGCGGCGCGGGGCGCGCGGCAGGTCGTGCTGCCGCTGTGGTCGGAGCACCTGGGGCTCGCCCCGGCGACGACGAGCCTGGTCTTCGGCCTGTCGGGCGCCGTCGACATGCTGCTCTTCTACCCGGCCGGACGGCTCATGGACCGTCGCGGCCGGCTGTGGGCCGGGGTGCCGTCGATGCTGGTGCTCGCGTCCGGGCTGGCGCTGCTGCCGCTCGCCTCGGGCGTCGCCACGCTCGCCTGGGTGGCGATGCTCATCGGGCTGGGCAACGGCATGGGGGCCGGGATCCTCATGACGCTCGGCGCCGACGTCGCGCCGCCCGCCACGCGCGCGCAGTTCCTGGGGGTGTGGCGGCTCGTCTCCGACGTCGGTGCGGCGGGCGGCCCGCTCGTCGTCTCGGGGGGCGCCGCGCTCGGCTCGCTCGCCGGCGGCATCTGGACCATGGCGGGCGTGGCGGCGCTGAGCGCGGCCGCGCTGCTGCGCTGGGCGCCCCGGTGGACGGTGCACGCGAACCGCACCACCCGGCGGCGTGCGCGGGAGGCCGGGGCCGAGCCGGCGTCCTGAGCCGGACCGCGCGGTGCCTCAGCGGCTGCGGCGGCGGTGCTCCCAGACCAGGGCGAGGCCGCCGAGGACCATGCCCGTCGCGCACGTGGCGACGTCGGTCGCCGTGGCGCGGTCGGACGCCGCCAGCGCGCCGACGACGACCAGCGCGACCGCCCATGCCCCGATCCCGGCCACGAACACCCGGCGCAGGTCGAGCTCGACCGGGTCGAGCGTGCTGGGCGCCAGGAGCGACCGCAGGCCGGCGGAGACGGTCGTGGGAGCCGTGCCGGCCCCGCCACGGGTGCCTGCGTCGGCCCCGCCACCGGTGGCGGGGCGGTCGGTCGGGGTCGTGGGCACGTGCCGAGCGTATCGCCGGGCGAGCGTGAGCAGGCCCACGCCCACGGCGGCGCCGAGGGTGTTCATGACGACGTCCTGCAGCGTCGCGGCGCGCGTGGGCCAGAAGAGCGCCTGTCCCGTCTCGATCGCGACCGACGACGCGCAGCCGAGCGGCACGGCGAGCCACGCCCGGCGGAGCCCGGCGAGCGGGACCAGGATCCCGAAGGGCACGAACATCACGACGTTGGCGGCCGCCTCCACCGCCGCCACGTCGACGCCCGTCGGCAGGCCGCGCGCGTGCAGCCACGCCAGGCCCCGCTCGAGCGCGGTGAACGCGCCGGGATCGGCGAAGTCCGGCCACTGCGTGATCCGCAGGACCGCGAGGAGGTAGACGGCCAGCGCCACACGTACCACGACCGCCCGAGGCTGTCCTCCGAGACGTGTTCTCACGGGAAACAAACGTCTGCCACCCTGTGCGCCATGACGCAGATTTCCGCCCCTGCCGCGGCGCGCCCGAGGAACCGGGTCGACGCCTTTTTCAAGATCAGCGAGCGCGGTTCGACGATCGGCACGGAGGTCCGCGGTGGCCTCGTGACCTTCTTCACCATGAGCTACATCATCGTGCTCAACCCGCTCATCATCGGCACGGTGCCGGACGGCACCGGCCAGTTCCTCGGCGGCGGCGACGCGCCGAACCTCGGCATGGTGGCCGCGACGACGGCCCTCGTCGCCGGCGTGCTGTGCATCCTCATGGGCACGGTGGCCAACTTCCCGCTCGCGCTCGCGGCCGGGCTCGGCCTCAACGCCGTCGTCGCCTACTCGATCGCCACGCTCGACGGCGTCACGTGGGCCGACGCGATGGGCATCGTCGTCCTCGAGGGCCTGATCATCCTCGTGCTCGTCCTCACCGGGTTCCGCACGGCGGTGTTCCGCGCGGTCCCGATCGAGCTCAAGACGGCGATCAGCGTCGGGATCGGCCTCTTCGTCGCCTTCATCGGCCTGGTCGACGCCGGCTTCGTGCGCGTCCCGGCCTCGCTCGCGACGCCGCTCGAGCTCGGCATCGGCGGGTCGCTCTCCGGCTGGCCCACCCTGGTCTTCGTCGTCGGCCTGCTGCTCGCGATCGTGCTCATGGTGCGCAAGGTCCGCGGCGCCATCCTCATCGCGATCCTCACCTCGACCGTGCTCGCCGTCATCATCGAGGCGGTCGCGAAGGTCGGTCCCCAGGGCGGCGTCGACGAGGAGGGCAACGCGATCAACCCCACGGGCTGGAAGCTCAACTCACCCGCGGTGCCCGAGGACGGCCTCGTCGCGACGCCCGACTTCGGCCTGCTCGGCCAGTTCTCCCTCTTCGGGTCGGTCGAGAAGATCGGCCTGGTCGCGGTCCTGCTGCTCGTCTTCTCGATCCTGCTCGCCGACTTCTTCGACACGATGGGCACCATGGTCGCCGTCGGCGGCGAGGCAGGGCTCCTGGACAAGGAGGGCAACCCGCCGCGCAGCAAGCAGATCCTCGTCGTCGACTCGCTCGCGGCCGTCGCGGGCGGCGCGTCGAGCGTCTCGTCCAACACCAGCTACGTCGAGTCGGCCGCGGGCGTCGGCGACGGGGCGCGCACGGGCCTGGCATCCGTCGTGACAGGCATCGCCTTCCTGCTGGCGACGTTCCTCGCGCCGCTGGTCGAGATGGTGCCGTTCGAGGCCGCGACGCCGGCCCTCGTCGTCGTCGGGTTCCTCATGGTCATGCAGGTCTCGGGCATCGACTGGAAGAACCTCGAGGTCGCGATCCCCGCCTTCCTCACGATCGTGCTCATGCCCTTCACCTACTCGATCACGGCCGGCATGGGGGCGGGCTTCATCGCGTTCGTCGTCATCAAGGTCGCCCTGGGCAAGTGGCGCCAGGTGCACCCGCTGATGTGGGTCGCGGGCGGGCTGTTCGTCGCCTACTTCACGCTGGGGCCGATCAGGGACGCCCTGATCGGCTGACGCGGCGCTCGCCGGTCCTGCCCCGCGCGGCATGGCCTGTGGGAGGATCCGTCCGGCCGGACCTCGGCCGGACTGACGCTGTGGCGCGCGGGCTGGCCTGCGAGCTTCGAGGAGGACCACTGTGCGCATCTCGGTCATCGGCTGCGGTTACCTCGGAGCCGTTCACGCCGCCTGCATGGCCCGGCTCGGGCATGACGTGGTCGGCGTCGACGTCGACGAGGCGAAGGTGGCGCAGCTCGCGGGCGGCGAGGCGCCCTTCTTCGAGCCGGGCCTGCCGGAGCTCCTCACGGAGGTGACCGCGACGGGCCGACTGCGGTTCACCGCGGACGTCGCGCAGGTCGCGGGGGCACGCGTGCACTTCGTGTGCGTGGGCACCCCGCAGAAGCGCGGGGAGAACGCGGCCGACCTGCGGTTCGTCGACGCGGCGATCGAGGCCCTGCTGCCCCACCTGGCGCCCGGCGACGTCGTCGTCGGCAAGTCCACCGTGCCCGTCGGCACGGCCGAGCGGATCGCGGCGCGCGTGGCCGACGCGCAGCCGGCGGCGACCGTGGTGTGGAACCCGGAGTTCCTCCGTGAGGGCTTCGCGGTGCAGGACACCCTCCACCCGGACCGCATCGTCTACGGTCTGCCGCCGGGTGCCGCGGGCGTCGAAGCCGGGCGCATGCTCGACGAGGTCTACGCCGAGCCGCTGGCGGACGGCACGCCGCAGGTCGTCACGGACTACGCGACCGCGCAGCTCGTCAAGGTCGCGGCGAACTCGTTCCTGGCCACGAAGATCTCGTTCATCAACGCCATGGCGGAGCTGTGCGAGGCCACGGGTGCCGATGTCACGCAGCTCGCGGACGCCATCGGGCACGACGAGCGGATCGGGCGGCGATTCCTCAACGCCGGCCTGGGGTTCGGCGGCGGGTGCCTCCCCAAGGACATCCGGGCGTTCATGGCCCGGGCGGGCGAGCTCGGCGTGGACCAGGCGCTGTCCTTCCTGCGCGAGGTGGACTCGATCAACATGCGACGCCGCGTGCGGATGGTCGATCTCGCAAGGGAGGTCTGCCAGGGCTCGATCGTCGGGCGCAAGGTCGCGGTCCTGGGTGCGGCGTTCAAGCCGAACAGCGACGACGTCCGGGACTCGCCGGCGCTGAGCGTCGCCGCGCAGATGGGCCTGCAGGGGGCGCACGTCGTCGTCACCGATCCCGAGGCGATCGCCAACGCCTCCGCGCGATGGCCCGATCTCACGTACGCGAAGACCCCCGAGGAGGCCGCCGCGGGCGCCGACGTCGTCGTGCTCGCGACCGAGTGGACGCACTACCGGGAGCTCGACCCCGTCGAGTTCGGCGAGGTCGTGGCGCACCGCCGCATCGTCGACGGGCGCAACGTCCTGGACCCGGCCGTGTGGCGGAGCGCGGGCTGGACCTACCGTGCCCTGGGGCGCCCCTGAGTCGTGCCGCCAGGGTGGCGGGGATCACCGCCGACCCGGATGCCATTACCTAGGGTAATGACCTAGGGTAGTGACATGACCTCGTCCACGCCCGTGCCGGCCCTGCCGGTCGTCAGCGCCGGGGACTGCCGTCCCGCCGTGCTCGCCGGCGAGCTCCGCGTCTCCCTCACCCACTCGGTCCGCCGCCTGCGGATGGAGCGCTCCTCGGAGCGCATCACCGACGGCCAGTACGCCGCGCTCGCGGCCCTCGCCAACCGCGGGCCGATGACGCCCACCGCGCTCGCCGAGGACCAGCACGTGCAGCCGCCGCCGATGACGCGCACCGTCAACGCGCTCGTCGAGGCGGGGCTCGCACGCCGCGACGTGCACCCCACGGACGGGCGCCAGGTGCTGGTGCACCTGACCGACGCCGGCCGCGAGGAGGTGCGCGAGACGCGCCGCCGCCGCAACGAGTGGCTGGCCAAGCGCCTGGCCACCCTCACGCCCGCCGAGCGCGAGGTGCTGGCCCAGGCGTCCGCGATCCTGCGGACGGTGATCGCCCCGTGAGTCCCACCTTCGCCTCGCTGCGCTACGTCAACTACCGGCTCTGGTTCGCCGGTGCGCTCGTCGCCAACGTCGGCACCTGGATGCAGCGCGTCGCCCAGGACTGGCTCGTCCTGACCGACCTCACCGACGACTCGGGCATGGCGGTCGGCATCACCACCGCGCTGCAGTTCGCGCCCGTCCTGTTCCTCTCGGCCTGGGCCGGCCTGCTCGCGGACCGGGTCGACCGGCGCAAGCTGCTCATCGGCACGCAGGCGGCGATGGGCGTGCTCGCCGCCGCGCTCGGCCTCCTGGTCCTCAGCGGGCACGTCGAGCTGTGGCACGTGTACGGCTTCGCGTTCCTGCTCGGCTGCGTCTCGGCGATCGACGGGCCGGCGCGGCAGACCTTCGTCGCCGACATGGTCCCGCCCGAGCGCCTCGCCAACGCGGTGAGCCTCAACAGCGCCTCGTTCAACGCGGCGCGCCTCATCGGTCCCGGTATCGCCGGCCTGTCGATCGCGTGGGTCGGCACCGGCTGGGTCTTCCTCATCAACGCGGTGACGTTCGCGTCGACCATCCTGGCGCTGACCCGCATGCGCAAGGACAAGCTGCAGCCGATGCGGCCCACGGCTCGCGCCAAGGGGCAGATCCGCGAGGGCATCCGCTACGTCCGCGGGCGCTCGGACATCCTCGTCGTCATGGCCGTGGTCGGCGTGGTGAGCACCTTCGGGCTGAACTTCCAGCTCACGAGCGCCGTGATGGCGCGGACGGAGTTCGGCCGGGGGCCGCAGGAGTACGGGATCCTCGGCTCCGTGCTCGCGATCGGCTCGCTCGCGGGGGCGCTGCTCGCGGCGCGCCGCGAACGGCCGCGCGTGCGGCTGGTGATCGGCTCCGCCCTCGCCTTCGGGCTGGCGACCGGCGCGATGGCGCTCATGCCGACCTACGAGAGCTACATGCTGGCGTGCATCCCGGTCGGGCTGGCCTCGCTGACGATGCTGACGTCCGCGAACTCGACCATCCAGACCTCGACGGACCCGACCATGCGCGGGCGCGTGATGTCCCTGTACATGGTGGTCTTCCTCGGGGCGACCCCGGTCGGGTCGCCGCTGGTGGGCTGGGTCGCCGAGACGTGGGGCCCTCGCTGGGCGATCGGCGTGGGGTCGATCAGCGCCCTGCTGGTCGCCAGCGCGGCGGCGATCTGGGCGGTGCGGCACTGGAACGTCGAGGTCCGCTACCGCATCACGGCACGCCCCCACCTGACCATCCGGCACCGCGACCGCGAGCCCACGGAAGGCGAGCAGCGTGCCGCCGCGGCCGACGCGCTGCGCGCGCAGCAGCTCGGGGACCGCGCGGCCTGAGGACGCGGCTCGCCGCCGCGGCAGCCGGGTGAAATCCCGCGTCCGACCCGTGCCCAAGATGTCGGATATGCGAACATCGCGCCATGGCTCCTCCGGTCGGTGTCGCGCAGGCGGGCACGGCGGGGACCCGGCACGCCGCAGCGACCGGGCCCGCTGCCCCCGCCGCGCGATCCTCGCGGGGGCGGGTGCTGCGCCGGACCCTCCTCGCGGTGCTGCTGCTCGCGGTCGCCGCGTCCGCGTGGCTCGCGTTCCGCGGCGTGCAGGTGGCGAGCGCGCTGGGTGCGGCCGCCACCGAGGTGCGCGCCCTCGAGGCG
>NZ_JACEXH010000144.1:0-8446 GCF_014525465.1 Actinotalea sp. JY-7885
GGCCAAGCGCTCGCCGGCCCAGGCGACCTCGCGCACCCCCCGGGAGCCCGACGCCGAGCCGACGACGCCCCCCGAGGCGTCGGCCACCCCTGCGACGGCCCCGTACGCCGCCGTCGCGGCGGCGAAGCCGAACGCGCCCGAGGCGCCGCCCGAGGCCACCGTGGAGAAGCTGCGCGGCCCGGCCGCGCGCGTCGTGGTGAACATGGAGGCCAGCCTCGAGGTCCCGACGGCGACCTCGGTGCGCGCGGTGCCGGCCAAGCTCATGGTCGACAACCGCATCGTCATCAACAACCACCTCGCGCGCAGCCGCGGCGGCAAGGTCTCCTTCACCCACCTCATCGGGTGGGCCGTCGTCGAGGCGCTCGGCGACATGCCGGCGATGAACGCCGCCTACGCCGAGATCGACGGCAAGCCGGGGATCAAGCGCCCGGGCGCCGTGAACTTCGGGCTCGCGATCGACCTCGCCAAGCCGGACGGCACCCGCCAGCTGCTCGTGCCGGCCATCAAGGGCGCGGACCGCATGGACTTCGGGCAGTTCGTCGCCGCGTACGAGGACGTCGTCCGCCGTGCGCGTCAGAACAAGCTCACGGTCGAGGACTTCGCGGGCACGACGATCTCGCTGACGAACCCGGGCACGCTCGGGACGGTGCACTCCGTGCCGCGCCTCATGACCGGGCAGGGCACGATCATCGGCGTCGGGGCCATGGACTACCCGGCCGAGTTCCAGGGCGCCTCCGACGAGCAGCTGGCGCGCCTCGGCGTGTCCAAGGTGCTCACGCTGACGTCGACGTACGACCACCGCATCATCCAGGGCGCGCAGTCCGGCGACTTCCTGCGGATCGTCGGCGCGAAGCTCCTCGGCGAGGGCGGGTTCTACGACCGCGTCTTCACCGCGATGCGGGTGCCGTACGAGCCCGTCCGCTGGGTGCGCGACAACACCGTCGACCAGGACACCGAGCTCGCCAAGCCCGCGCGCATCGCCGAGCTCATCCACGCCCACCGCTCACGTGGGCACCTCCTGGCCGAGACGGACCCGCTGGCCTACCGCCAGCGCAAGCACCCCGACCTGGACATCCAGAGCCACGGCCTGACGCTGTGGGACCTGGACCGGGTGTTCCCGACGGCCGGCTTCACCGGCAAGCCCAAGGCGACCCTGCGCGACATCCTCGGCCTGCTGCGCGACTCGTACTGCCGGACCATCGGCGTCGAGTACATGCACCTGCAGGACCCGCGGCAGCGGCGCTGGCTCCAGGAGCGGCTCGAGTCCGGCTACGCCCGCACGCCGCGGGAGGACCAGCTGCGGATCCTGCGCCGGCTCAACGCCGCCGAGGCGTTCGAGACGTTCCTGCAGACGAAGTTCGTCGGGCAGAAGCGCTTCTCCCTCGAGGGCGGCGAGTCGCTCATCCCGCTGCTCGACGCCGTGCTGTCGCGCGCCGCCGAGAACGGGCTGGACGAGGTCTGCGTCGGCATGTCGCACCGCGGCCGGCTGAACGTGCTCGCCAACCTCGCCGGCAAGAGCTACGGGCAGATCTTCGCGGAGTTCGAGGGCAACCAGGACCCCAAGAGCGTCCAGGGCTCGGGCGACGTGAAGTACCACCTCGGCACCGAGGGCACCTTCACCGCCGAGTCCGGCGCCACGACCAAGGTGTACCTCGCGGCCAACCCGTCGCACCTCGAGGCCGTCGACCCGGTCCTCGAGGGCATCGTGCGGGCCAAGCAGGACCGCATCGACCTGGGCGGCGACGGCTTCTCCGTGCTGCCGATCCTCATCCACGGCGACGCGGCGTTCGCGGGCCAGGGCGTGGTCGTCGAGACGCTGAACCTGGCGCAGCTGCGCGGGTACCGCACCGGCGGCACCATCCACGTCATCGTCAACAACCAGGTCGGGTTCACGACCGGGCCCTCCTCGTCCCGCTCGTCCCAGTACGCCACCGACGTGGCCAAGGGCCTGCAGGTCCCGATCTTCCACGTCAACGGGGACGACCCCGAGGCGTGCGTGCGGGTGGCCGAGCTCGCGTTCGAGTACCGCGAGCAGTTCGACCGCGACGTGATCATCGACATGATCTGCTACCGCCGGCGCGGCCACAACGAGGGTGACGACCCCTCGATGACGCAGCCGCTCATGTACAACCTCATCGAGGGCAAGCGGTCCGCCCGCAAGCTCTACACCGAGTCGCTCGTCAGCCGCGGCGACATCACGGTGGACGAGGCGTCGCAGGTGCTGCAGGACTACCAGAGCCAGCTCGAGCGCGTCTTCACCGAGACGCGGGACGGCGCCTACACCCCGGCCGCCTCGACCGAGCCGGTGTCGGGCCTGGAGAAGCCCGAGTCGCAGCTCGAGGACGCCGGGCGCATGGTCGGCTGGCGCACCGCTGTCGACGTCGAGGTGCTGCACCGCATCGGGCGGGCCCACGTCCGCCCGCCCGCCGGGTTCACGGTGCACCCCAAGCTCGAGCAGCTGCTCAACAAGCGGGAGCAGATGTCCCGCGAGGGCGGCATCGACTGGGGCTTCGGCGAGCTGCTCGCCTTCGGCTCCCTGCTGCTCGAGGGCACGCCCGTCCGGCTCGCCGGGCAGGACTCGCGTCGCGGCACCTTCGTGCAGCGCCACGCGGTGCTGCACGACCGCCGGACCGGCGCCGAGTGGACGCCGCTCGTCTACCTCTCGAGCGACCAGGCGAAGTTCTGGGTCTACGACTCCTCGCTCTCGGAGTTCGCCGCGCTCGGCTTCGAGTACGGCTACTCCGTCGAGCGCCCGGACGCCCTGGTGCTCTGGGAGGCCCAGTTCGGGGACTTCGTCAACGGCGCGCAGACGATCATCGACGAGTTCATCTCGTCCGCGGAGCAGAAGTGGGGTCAGCGGTCCTCCGTGGTGCTGCTGCTCCCCCACGGGTTCGAGGGCCAGGGCCCCGACCACTCGTCCGCCCGCATCGAGCGGTTCCTGCAGCTGTGCGCCGAGGACAACATGACCGTCGCGGCGCCGAGCACGCCGGCGTCCTACTTCCACCTGCTGCGCCGCCAGGCGTACGACCGCCCGCGGCGCCCGCTCGTCGTGGCGACGCCCAAGTCGATGCTGCGGCTCAAGGCCGCCGCCTCGGCCGTGGAGGACTTCACGTCGGGCACGTTCCGTCCCGTCGTCGGCGAGGAGCACCTCGGCGACCCGGGCCGCGTGGACCGCGTCCTGCTGTGCTCGGGCAAGGTCTACTACGACCTGCTCGCGCAGCGGGTCAAGGCCGAGGACGACCGCACCGCGATCGTGCGCCTCGAGCAGCTCTACCCGCTCGAGGGGGCGGCGCTCGCCGAGGCCGTGCGGCCGTTCGGCGACGCCGAGGTCGTCTGGGTCCAGGAGGAGCCGGCCAACCAGGGTGCCTGGACCTTCCTGGCGCCCCAGCTCGAGGAGGTCCTCGGGCGCCCGGCACGGCGCGTCTCGCGGCCCGCGTCGGCCTCCCCGGCCGCCGGTTCGAGCAAGAAGCACGCGAGCGAGCAGGCGGCCCTGGTCCAGGAGGCCTTCGCACGCTGAGCAGGACGACGGCGGGTGCCCGACGGGGCGCCCGCCGTCGTCGTCGCTGCGCCCGCGTCAGGACGCTCGGTCGCGCTCCGCGGCGGTCCGCGTGCCGAAGGTCCGCCGGTAGGCGGCCGGCGTCGTGCCGAGCTCGCGGGCGAAGTGGTGCCGCATACCCGCCGCCCCCCCGAAGCCGGCGCGACGGCCGACCTCCTCGATCGCGAGGTCGGTGCGCTCGAGCAGCTCCTGGGCCCGCAGGAGGCGCTGCCGGGCGGTCCACGACGCCGGCGTCGTGCCCGTCGCGGCGCGGAACCGGCGCGCGAACGTGCGCTCGGACATCTGCGCCCGGCGTGCGAGGCCGGGCACCGTGATCTCCTCGTCGAGGTGCTGCTCCACCCAGGCGAGCAGCGGGGCGAGGTCGCCCTCGGGCGTCGGGACGGCGTGGTCGACGTACTGCGCCTGGCCGCCGTCGCGGTGCGGCGGGACCACCATGCGGCGCGCGATCGCGGCGGCGGCCGCCGCGCCGCGCTCCTGCCGCACGAGGTGCAGGCCGGCGTCGATCCCGGCCGCGGTCCCGGCGCTGGTGACCACCCTGCGGTCCTCGACGTACAGCACGGCCGGGTCCACCACCGCCGCGGGGTGCTCGCGCGCCAGCTGCGCCGCGTACATCCAGTGCGTGGTGCAGCGCCGCCCGTCGAGCAGGCCGGCGCGGGCGAGCGCGAACGCGCCGCTGCAGACGCTCAGCAGCCACGCGCCCCGGCGCTCCGCGGCACGCAGCACGTCGAGCACGTCCTCGTGCACCTCGCGGTCGGAGCCGTACGCGGGCACCACGACGAGGTCGGCGGCGGCCGCGGCGTCGAGGCCGTCGCGGATCACGAGGTCCATCCCGACCTTCGTGGGGACCACGCCGGGCACCGGGGTGCACAGCGTCAGGTCGAAGGCCGGGCCACCCGTGTCGCGGCGGTCGATGCCGAAGATCTCGCACACGACCCCGAGCTCGAACGGGGCGACCCCCGGCAGGACGACGGCTGCGACGGAGCGGAGCATGGCCGCAGCCTCCCACGGGTTGTGTCCGGAAGTCGACGAACTACGGCTCTTCTGCCACTCGTGGCGCGATTTCTTAGCTCGCAGACTTTCTGCCATGACCGCGCTGCTGCTCCTCGCCTCGACCCTCCTGCTCACGGCGCTCCTCGTCGCCGTCGTGCGCGCCGTCCGCCGCGACGGGTACGGCCACCGCCCGCCCCCGCGGTCGCGCGCGGCCGACCTCCTGGCGGCGTCGGACCGCTGGGCGCCGCGCCCCGGCTGAGCGGTCGACCCTCTGCCGCGCGTCGCGCGCCGACTGACGCGGCTCCTCGGCCAGACTGGCAGGCACCGACCTGACAGGAGGACAGAGGTGAACCCCGCCCGGCGCATCTGCGTGATCGGCGACGAGCTCGTCGCCGGCACCGGCGACCCCAAGGCCCTCGGCTGGGTGGGACGCGTCGCCGCGCGCACCCCCCTGGAGCCCCGCCCGCACGTCCTGACGCTCGCGGTCCCGTACGAGACGACCACCGCGCTGTCGGGCCGGTGGCAGGCGGAGACGGCGCCCCGCTTCGGCGCCCCGCCCGAGCAGGGTCAGCACCACCTCGTGATCGGCCTCGGCCACGCCGACCTGACGGCCGGCCTCTCGCTGGCGCGCAGCCGGCTGAACCTGGCGAACATCCTCGACGTGGCGGACTCCCAGCGCCTGGCCACGTTCGTCGTGGGGCCGCCGCCGAGCGCGCGGCTGGACGCCGACCGCCAGGCGGAGCTGTCGGCGGCCTTCGCCGACGTCGCGGCCCGGCGGCGGGTGCCCTACGTCGACACGTACACGCCCCTGGCCCGCCACGAGCAGTGGCTCGCCGACCTCGCCGCGTCGGACGGCACGATGCCGGGCCAGGCGGGCTACGGCCTCATGGCGTGGCTGGTCCTGCACACCGGGTGGCTCCGGTGGCTCGGCCTGCCCGAGGACGCCGTCTGAGGCACCGCCCTCAGCGCACGACCCCGGCGCCGCGGAGCTCGATCGTCAGGTCCTGCGGGTTGGTCGAGACCAGGCACGCGTCCTCGTAGGTCACCACCCCGTCCCGCACGAGGCGGAAGAGGTGCTGGTCGAACGTCTGCATCTGGTAGTACTCCCCCTCCTTGATCAGGTCGTGGAGGGGCGGGGCGTCGTACGGGTCGGCGATCGCGTCCGCCGTGCGTCCCGTGTTGACCAGGACCTCGACCACAGCGACGCGCCCCGTGCCGTCGGCCTTGCGCACGAGGCGCTGGGAGACGATCCCCCGCAGCGCCTGGGCGAGCGCGTGGCGCACCTGCTTCTGCTCGTGCGGCGGGAAGAAGTCGACGACGCGGTTGACGGTCTCCTGCGCGTCGATCGTGTGGAGGGTCGACATGACGAGGTGGCCGGTCTCGGCCGCCGACAGGGCCGCGCGCACCGTCTCGACGTCACGCATCTCCCCCACCAGGATGACGTCCGGGTCCTGACGCATCGCGGCGCGCAGCGCGACGGTGAAGTCGGCCGTGTCGAACCGGACCTCGCGCTGGGAGACGATCGCCTTCTTGTCGGGGTGCAGGATCTCGATCGGGTCCTCGATCGTGACGATGTTGCACTCCTTGACGGTGTTCACGAGGTCCACCATCGAGGCGAGCGTCGTCGTCTTGCCCGAGCCGGTCGGCCCCGTGACGAGCACCAGGCCGCGCGGCTCCAGCGCGAGCTCGCCCAGCACGGAGGGCAGCGCGAGCTCGGCGAGCGACTGGGCACCGAACGCCACCCGCCGGAAGACGAGGCCGAGCGTGCCGCGGGCCTGGTAGGCGTTGACGCGGAACCGGCCCACGCCGGGCAAGGAGAAGGCGAAGTCCGCCTCGTGCGACGTCGCGAAGGCGTCGACCATCTCCGGCGGGATCACCTCGGAGACCATGTGCGCGGTGTCCGCCGGGCGCAGGTCGCGTACCTGGAGACGCCGCAGGCGCCCGTCCACGCGCACGCGCGGGGCGGACCCGACCTTGCAGTGCAGGTCCGAGCCGTCGCTCGCGACCAGGGCGTGCAGGAGGGGGATGACGGACTCCGGCGCTTCACTCACCTGAGGTGGATCGGATCGCGGGCGCGCGAACTTGAGCCTCGCGTGGGTGTGGGACCATGGAGGCCGCCGGGAGCCCGTTCGGGTCCTGCGAATGACAGCAAGGAGCACGCGATGAGCAAGCGCGGACGCAAGCGCCGTTCCCGCAAGGGCAGCGCAGCCAACCACGGCAACCGCCCCAACGCCTGAGCCGTCGGCGGTGGGCGGCCCCGGCCCCCACCGCCCGGTTCAGCCGGCGCGCTACCCGCCCAGCGTGCGGGTCCGCAGCACGCTCAGCTGCTCCCGGATGCGCAGGTGCAGCTCCGGCGGCGCGCAGTCGGAGCAGGACCGCTTGACCAGGCGCTTGACGTGGTCCTCGATGTCGTACTGGGCCAGGCAAGGCTCGCAGTCCGCCAGGTGCGCGCGGATCTGGTCGCCCTCGGCCTCGCCGATCTCGGCGTCCAGGAACACGAAGAGCTTGCGCAGGGCCTCGGCGCAGTCCAGGCCGCCCGGCCCGACCGCCTGCCCCTCCTGAGTGGTCTCGTCCGTCACTGGGAGCCTCCCTCGGCGGCAGGGACGAGCCCGCGCTCGCGGGCGTAGTCGGTGAGGAGCTCGCGCAGCTGGCGGCGCCCCCGGTGCAGGCGGGACATCACGGTGCCGATCGGCGTGCCCATGATCTCCGCGATCTCCTTGTAGGAGAACCCCTCGACGTCGGCGAGGTACACGGCCATCCGGAAGTCCTCGCCGATCGCCCGGAGCGCGTCCTTGACGTCCGCGTCCGCGAGCGCGTCCAGCGCCTCGGCCTCCGCCGACCGCAGGCCGGCGGACGTGTGGGAGGCCGCCCGCGCGATCTGCCAGTCCTCGATGTCCTCGGTGGCGGACTTCTGCGGCTCGCGCTGCTTCTTGCGGTACGTGTTGATGAACGTGTTCGTCAGGATCCGGTACAGCCACGCCTTGAGGTTGGTCCCGGGCCGGTACTGGTGGAACGCCGCGAACGCCTTGAGGATCGTCTCCTGGACCAGGTCCTCGGCGTCGGTCGGGTTGCGCGTCATCCGCAGGGCGGCCGAGTAGAGCTGGTCGACATGGACCAGGGCTTCGGCCTCGAACCGCGCGGCGCGGGTGTCGGCATCCTCCTCCGGCGCGCGCTGGGTGTCCTCGCTCATCGTCACCGAGCCTAGTGCCAGCACGGGTCCTCGGCTCGGCGCCGACAGGCGCACGCCCACCCCGCGCGGCGGGGCCAGGAGGACGGTGCTCATGCCGTGCGCAACGCCGCGGTCGCGGGAGGCATTCCCGGCACGTTAGCGTGCGAGGGCTACGCCGAGCGCTAGGAGACGTCGATGATGGTCCGTCGGATCGCCAGGCCCCTGTTCGCCGCATGGTTCGTCTCGGAAGGGCTGGACGCGGCACGCCGACCGGACCCGCACGTCGCACGCACCACGGCCGCCTGGCAGAGCCTGGGCGGCGGGCGCCTGCCCGACCCTGTCGACGAGCACCGCCTGCGCCAGCTCGTGCGCGCGCACGGCGTGCTGATGGCGGTCGCGGCGTTCCTCCTGGCCGTCGGCCGGGCCCCGCGCACCTCCGGGCTGGTCCTCGCCGGCCTGACCGTGCCGCTCGCCGTCGTGAACCAGCCCTTCGGCCGGCCCGCACGCGTGGTCGCGACCGCGTCCGAGGCCGCCGAGGCGACGTCGGCGGGCCGCAAGCGGTTCGGGCGGCCGATCGGCGCGACGGGCGGCGTCGGGTCGTCCGTGCGACCGGGCGGCGCTGACCGGGCCGTGATCCGCGAGCGCTTCCTGCGCAACCTCACGATGATCGGCGGCGCCCTCCTGGCCGCCGCCGACACGCAGGGGCGCCCCGGGCTCGCCTGGCGCGTCGA
>NZ_JACEXH010000145.1:0-8442 GCF_014525465.1 Actinotalea sp. JY-7885
GGCGCACGGTCCTCGTCCGTGCCGGCGTCGGCCGGCGCGACGCCGTCCTGGTGGCGGTGGTCGCCGCGACCCTCGTCGGGGTGCTGCTGGTCCCGGCGTGGTGAGGCCGCGCGGCCCGCGCGGTCAGGCGGCGGCGGTGGTCGCGAGCAGGACCGCCGCGTAGTGGCAGCCGTACCCGACGACCGTCAGCACGTGGAAGATCTCGTGGAAGCCGAACCACCGCGGGCTCGGGTTGGGGCGCTTGGTGCCGTAGACGATGGCCCCGACGGTGTAGGCGAGACCGCCGACGGCGATCAGCCACACGATCGCCGGGCCGTGGGTGGCCTGCCAGAACTGGGGCAGGAAGCCGACCGACACCCAGCCGAGGGCGACGTAGACGGGGACGTAGAGCCAGCGCGGCGCGTCGAGCCAGAAGATGCGCGCGAGGGTGCCGAGCAGCGCGCCGGTCCACGACACGATGAGCAGCACGCGCGCGAGGTCCGGGGGGAGCAGCAGCACCGCGAGCGGGGTCCCGGTGCCGGCGATGATGAGGAAGATGTTGGTGTGGTCGAGGCGTCGCAGGACCGCCGCGACCCGCGGCGACCAGGTGCCGCGGTGGTAGACGGCGCTCGTGCCGAACAGCAGGACGGCGCTGAGGCCGAAGACGGTGTTCGCGACGAGGGCAGGTCTGGTCGGCGACAGCATGAGGAGGACGACGGCACCGACGACGGCGATCGGTGCGGTTCCGGCGTGCACCCACCCGCGCAGGCGCGGCTTGACGGCGTCGGCCAGCTCGGCGGCCATCGATCTCCTTCTGACGCGCGCTTCTGCAGCGAACCGCTGGACTTACGGCACCGTAGGTTAACCCACCCGGCTGGACGCCCCGGGACCGACGTCCCTGGTCCAGCGCCCCGTCGGTGTGCCTGGCGCAGTGCCCACCGTCGGGCGCGTTCCCGGGCGCCCCGGGGACCCGCGCGCCGGGTCGGTCCGCGCGTCCCGAGGGCGGTAGCGTGACTCTCCGGGGTCGTGCCGTCGCGCCGGTACCCGGACGCGGTCCACCACCACCTGACGTACCCGGACGAGGAGCCCATGCGCCTGCCGCACCTTCTCTACGGCGTCTACGAGCGCCGGCTGGCCGCGTCGCTCCCGCCGGAGGCGGTGCCGCGCCACATCGGCGTCATCCTCGACGGCAACCGGCGCTGGGCACGCAGCCTCGGCGAGCGGGCCGCGACGGGCCACCGCCGCGGCGCCGACAAGATCTCCGAGCTCCTGCGCTGGTCCGAGGAGGCGGGCGTCGAGGTCGTCACGCTGTGGATGCTCTCGACCGACAACCTCGCCCGCGCCCGGGACGAGCTCGACGACCTCCTGGCGATCATCCGGCGGGCCGTCGAGGACCTCGCCTCGACCGGGCGGTGGCGGCTGCAGGTGATGGGCTCGCTCGACCTCCTCCCGCCCGAGTTCGCGGCGGCGCTCCGGGACGCGCAGGCGCGCACGGCCGACGTCGTCGGGCTGCACGTCAACATCGCCGTCGGGTACGGCGGCCGGCGGGAGATCGCCGACGCCGTCCGGTCCCTGCTGCGCGAGCACGCGGACAGCGGGACGTCCCTGGAGGAGCTGGCCGAGGCGTTCGACGTCGAGCACATCGCCGCGCACCTCTACACCAAGGGCCAGCCGGACCCGGACCTGGTGATCCGGACCTCGGGCGAGCAGCGGCTCAGCGGCTTCCTGCTGTGGCAGAGCGCGCACAGCGAGTTCTACTTCTGCGAGGCGTACTGGCCGGACTTCCGGCGGGTCGACTTCCTGCGCGCCCTGCGGGCCTACGCGGCGCGCGAGCGGCGCCTCGGACGGTGACCGCGGGGCCGTGACGGCCCTGTGTGACGACTGCGTGAACGATCGCGCCACGCGCGTGTCGCGTGACGTCCGTCACGCGGGCGCGGCGTAGCGTCCGCCGCATCGGACGACGTCCGTCGTCCCTCGGGAGGCGCCCCATGGAGCACACGCTCCGGGAGGAGGGCTCTCGGCCGGCCCTCGGGTCGGCCGACCGGGCCCGTCCAGCAGGGTGTCGGCGCTGGGCCGGCGCCAGGCAGCCACATCGGCGCTGAGGCGCCGGGAGGAGCTCCCGTGAGCCGTACCTTCGTGCTCGACACCTCCGTCCTGCTGTCCGACCCGCGCGCCATCCTGCGATTCGCCGAGCACGCCGTGGTGCTCCCGGTCGTGGTCATCACCGAGCTCGAGGCCAAGCGCCACCACGCCGAGCTCGGCTACTTCGCGCGCGGCGCGCTGCGCCTGCTGGACGACCTGCGGGTGAGCCACGGGCGCCTGGACGAGGCCGTGCCGATCGGTGCGGCGGGAGGCACGTTGCGCGTCGAGCTGAACCACATCGACACGCAGTGCCTGCCCGCGGGCTTCCGGCTCGGCGACAACGACACCCGGATCCTCGCGGTCGCCAAGAACCTCGCCGACGAGGGCGGCGACGTCACGCTGGTCTCCAAGGACCTGCCGCTGCGGGTCAAGGCGTCGGCGGTGGGGCTGACGGCGGAGGAGTACCGGGCCGAGCTCGCGGTCGACTCGGGCTGGACGGGCACCACCGAGCTCCAGGTGGCCGAGCAGCAGATGGCGGCGCTGTGGGAGCACGAGCGGCTCGAGGTCGCCGACCTCGACCTCACCGGGCAGGACCCGGGTCCGCTGCTGGTGCACACGGGCGCCGTCGTGCACTCGCCGCGCGGCTCGGCGCTGGCCCGCGTGACGGCCGACAAGCAGCTCCGGCTCGTGCGCGGCGACCAGGACGTCTTCGGGCTGCACGGGCGCAGCGCCGAGCAGCGGATCGCGATCGACCTGCTCCTGGACGAGGAGATCGGGATCGTGTCGCTGGGCGGGCGCGCCGGGACGGGCAAGTCGGCGCTCGCGCTGTGCGCGGGTCTCGAGGCGGTGCTCGAGCGGCGCCAGCACCGCAAGGTGATGGTCTTCCGGCCGCTGTACGCCGTCGGCGGCCAGGATCTCGGCTACCTGCCCGGGTCGGAGGCCGACAAGATGGGCCCCTGGGCGCAGGCGGTGTTCGACACCCTCGGGGCGCTGGTCTCGCAGGAGGTCGTCGAGGAGGTCATCGACCGGGGCATGCTCGAGGTGCTGCCGCTGACCCACATCCGCGGGCGCTCGCTGCACGACGCGTTCGTCATCGTCGACGAGGCCCAATCGCTCGAGCGCAACGTGCTCCTGACGGTCCTCTCGCGCATCGGGCAGAGCTCGCGCGTCGTCCTCACGCACGACGTCGCCCAGCGCGACAACCTGCGCGTCGGGCGGCACGACGGCGTCGCGGCCGTGATCGAGGCGCTCAAGGGGCACCCCCTGTTCGCGCACGTCACGCTCACGCGGTCCGAGCGCTCGCCCGTCGCGGCGCTCGTCACGGAGATGCTCGAGGGCATCGAGGTGTGAGGCCGGGGTCCGGGCCGCGACGCGCGGCCCGGACCCGGACGGCGGTCGTCCTCAGGCCCGCGGCGGCCGCGTCATCGACATCACGTCGAGGGCCTCGTCGAGCTGGGCCTCGGTGACCTCGCCGCGCTCCACGAACCCGAGGTCCACGACGGCCTGACGCACCGTGACCCCGTGCGCGACGGCGTGCTTGGCGACCTTGGCTGCGGACTCGTAGCCGATCGCGCGGTTGAGGGGCGTGACGATCGACGGCGACGACTCGGCATACGCACGGGCCCGCTCCTCGTTCGCGACGATGCCGTCGACCGTCCGGTCGGCGAGCAACCGCGAGGCGTTCGCGAGGAGCCGGACGGACTCCAGGACGCCCTGCGCGATCACGGGGATCTGGACGTTCAGCTCGAAGGACCCGCTCGCACCGGCCCACGCGACCGTGGCGTCGTTGCCCACGACCCGCGCGGCGACCATGAGCACGGCCTCCGGGACGACGGGGTTGACCTTCCCCGGCATGATCGACGAGCCGGGCTGCAGGTCGGGCAGGAAGATCTCGCCGAGGCCCGTGTTGGGCCCGGAGCCCATCCAGCGCAGGTCGTTGCAGATCTTGGTGAGGCTCACCGCGATGGTGCGCAGCGCACCGGAGAGCTCGACCAGGCCGTCGCGCGCGCTCTGCGCCTCGAAGTGGTCCCGCGCCTCAGTGAGCGGCAGGCCGGTGTCCTCGCGCAGCAGGGCGATGACGCGCTGGGGGAAGCCGGCCGGGGTGTTGATGCCGGTGCCGACGGCCGTGCCGCCGAGCGGGACCTCCGCGGCGCGGGGGAGCGCGGCCTCGACCCGCTCGACGCCGTACCGGACGGCCGCGGCGTAGCCGCCGAACTCCTGGCCCAGCGTCACCGGGGTCGCGTCCATGAGGTGCGTGCGGCCGGACTTCACCACGTGCGCGAACTCCTCGGCCTTGCGGCCGAGCGAGGCGGCGAGGTGGTCGAGCGCCGGGACGAGGTCGCGCACGACGGCGGCCGTCGCGGCCACGTGGACCGACGTCGGGAAGACGTCGTTCGACGACTGCGAGGCGTTGACGTGGTCGTTGGGGTGGACCTCGCGCCCCAGGTGGCGCGTCGCGAGCGTGGCGAGCACCTCGTTGGTGTTCATGTTCGACGACGTGCCCGAGCCGGTCTGGAAGACGTCGACCGGGAACTGGTCGTCGTGGGCACCCGAGGCGACCTGGTCCGCGGCGACCACGATCGCGTCCGCCACGTCCTGCGGCAGCACGCCGAGCTCGGCGTTCGCGCGCGCGGCGGCCTTCTTGATCCGCGCGAGGGCCTCGATGTGACCGCGCTCGAGGCGCGTGCCGGAGATCGGGAAGTTCTCGACGGCGCGTTGCGTCTGCGCGCGGTAGAGCGCGTCGACGGGGACGAGGACGTCGCCCATGGTGTC
The DNA here is from genome assembly GCF_014525465.1 of Actinotalea sp. JY-7885. Taxonomy (NCBI): domain Bacteria; kingdom Bacillati; phylum Actinomycetota; class Actinomycetes; order Micrococcales; family Cellulomonadaceae; genus Actinotalea; species Actinotalea sp. JY-7885. The sequence continues at coordinate 4,834 of NZ_JACEXH010000145.1, forward strand.
GTGCTCGACGCGGAAGCCGGCGGGGACGGGGGGGTCGGTGGCGGCGGTGCCCGGGGTGTGGTCGCTCATGCCCTCAGTGTTCCATCGCCCGCGCGGGGCGCGGCGTCAGGGCTCGAGCGTGCCGCGCGACTCGACGATCCGGACGCGGCCCTCGGCGAGCGCGTACTCGAGCCCGACGATCGCGCAGCGGCCCTCGGCGACCGCCGTCGCGAGCCCGGCGGAGTAGCTCAGCAGCATCCGCACCGTGTGCCGCACGTGCTCGCGCCCGAGGTCGGCCGCCGACGGGTGCATCCGCGAGGGGTGGTCGTCGCCCGCGTGCGCCGGGTCGGCGTCCGGGTCCGGCAGCGAGACGATGCTCGGGATCACGCGGTCGACGACGGCGCGCACGAAGCCTGAGGGCATCCGCCCGGTCGCGAGGGCGTCGGCCGCGGCGCCGACGGCGCCGCACGAGTCGTGGCCGAGCACGATGACGAGCGGCGCGCTGAGGATGTCGATGCCGTACTCGATCGAGCCGATCACGGTCGTGTCGACGACGTGCCCGGCCGTGCGCACGACGAAGAGGTCACCCAGCCCGCGGTCGAAGATGATCTCGGCGGCGACGCGCGAGTCCGAGCACCCGAAGACCACGGCGAAGGGGTCCTGCGCGGCGCTCAGGTCGGCGCGGCGGGCGACGTCCTGCGAGGGGTGCAGCATCTCGCCGCGGACGAACCGGTCGTTGCCCTCGAGCAGCGACGTCCAGGCTCCGGCGGGGCTCATCTGGGGCATGGCCAGCATCGTGACACGAGCGCGCCGTGGGTCGCGCCCCCGCCCACGGCGCGGTCACCGGTACGGTCGGGCGGTGGCACGGAGGCACGGGGGGCGTCGCGCGGTCGGCGCCGTCGTGCTGGTCGCGGTCGTCGCCTCGTGCGCGGTCGGCTCCACCCCCCTGGCGCCGCCGTTCGCCGTCGTCCCGCTGTACTCGGACGGCGTCGTGCTGGACCAGGCGGGGGAGCCGCAGCTGGTCCGCGTGGGCGAGACCGCGCGCTCCGACCCGTACCAGAGGGAGCGCCAGGACGCCTGGCTCGAGGCCGGCACCGTGCCGGGACCGGAGCGCTACCGGGGCCTCGCCGAGCAGGCGCTGCGCGACCTCGACGCGCTCGTGCTCGACGACGGGGCGGCGCTCGCCGCGGCGAGCCCGGCGTGGCGGTACGTGTGGCCGCGCGACGCGTCGTTCACGGCCGTCGCGCTCGCGCGCACGGGCCACTCCTCCGACGCCTACGACGTCCTGCACTACCTCCAGCAGATGCAGGACCTGCGCTCGACCGAGGGCGTGTTCGAGGCCCGCTACCGCCCGGACGGCACGGGGGACGTGCCCGACGAGCGGGGTCTGCAGCTCGACGGCAACGGGTGGGTGCTGTGGGCGGTCGCGGAGTGGTACGCCGCGGCCGACCGGGCGACCCGGACCGCGGACCTGACGAGCCTGGCGCCCCTCGTGGAGCGCTCGCTGGCGGCGATCCGCAGCAACGTCGACCCGGTCACGGGCGTCCCGGCCGCCTTCCCCGACTACTGGGAGACGCGGGTCCGGACGCCGACGCTCGGCACGGCCGCCCCGCTCCTGGCAGGGGTGCGGGCCTGCGAGGACGTGGTCGCGGCGCTCGGCCTGCCGCCCACGGCCGACCTCGTCGCGCTGCTGGAGCGGGGCGTGGACCAGTTCGCGCCGCACTACCCGCGCCACCTGGGCGGCACCGCCCAGGACACCGCGGTGGCGTTCCTCATGCCGCCGTTCGCGCCGCTGGACCCGCAGGTGCGGGCGGCGTGGACGGACGCGCAGGCGGAGATGTCGCGGCCGGCGGGCGGCCTCGCGCCCGGCGCGACCTGGAAGCGCGACGGCATCTCGTGGACCCCGACCACGGCCGTCTTCGCCCTCACGGCGGCCGCGTCCGGCGACGTCGACGCGGCGACGGCGCGGCTCGACTGGCTGGAGGAGCACCGGACCGCGCGCGGTGCGCTGCCCGAGAAGGTGCTGTGGGACGGCAGCCCGTCGGCGGTCGCGCCGCTCGCCTGGACGGCGTCGCTCGTGCTGCTCACGCTCGACGAGCTGGACCGGCAGGGCGTGGAGTAGGGCCGCTCTGCGCGGGCCCCTCCCAGGCCTGCGCTCAGCGCACCTCGAGCTCGGCGGCCGTGGGCGGGTTGGCGCCCGGCCGGCTCACGGTGATCGCCGCGATCTCGGCGCACCGGCTGAGGACCGAGCGCAGCGTCACCTCGTCGACGGACCGCAGCGCGGACCGCTGTGCCGCGCCGAGCAGCGAGGCGGACCAGAGTCCGTCGACGAGCCCGCCCATGAACGAGTCGCCCGCACCGACGGTGTCCGCGACCGTGACGGGCGGCGCGGCGACGTCGATCTCGTAGTTCCGCGTGATCGCGGTGGCGCCGTCGGCCCCGCGCGTGACGACGACGACCGCCGGCCCCGAGGCCGCCCAGCGGCGCGCGACCTCGAGCGGGTGGGTGCCGGGCTCCAGCCAGGCCAGGTCCTCGTCGCTCACCTTGACCACGTCCGCGAGCGCGACGACCTCCTCGACGACCGGGCGCGTCTCGTCCGCCGCGGGCATGAGCGAGGGGCGCAGGTTGGGGTCGTAGGTCAGGGTCGCGGACTCGCGGTGCGCCTCGAGGACCCGCAGGACGTCGGGGCCGCCCGGCGTCAGCACGGCCGCGATCGAGCCGGTGTGGACGACCAGCGGGACGGCGGGCGGTGACGCCCACACGTCCGGCACGTGCCAGGAGAGGTCGAACTCGTAGGTCGCCGCGCCGTGGTCGTCGAGTGTGGCCGTCGCGACCGACGTGCGGGGGGCGCTCTCGCTGCCGGGCGCGATCGCGACGCCCGACGCCTCGAGGTGCGAGCGCACCAGGGCCCCGTGGGCGTCGGCGCCGATCCAGGTGAGCAGGTCGACGCCGCGGCCGAGCCGGGCGAGCCCGAGGGCGACGTTCGCGGGGCTGCCGCCGGGGTGCGCGCTGACGCTCCCGTCCGGCGTGCGCACGACGTCGATCAGCGCCTCGCCGATGACCAGGGCGCGCCGCTCGGCGGGCTCGGAGGCGAGCGCGACGATGTCCGCGGGGTCCGGCGTGAACGCGCCCTCCGTCACCTCGTCGTCGATCAGGCCGGCCGGGGGCGTCGCGAGCCCGGCGTCGGGCGCGGCGCCCGGGTCCTCGACCGCGGGGTCGACGACGGTGTCCGGCGTGGTCGTGGGCTGGGTCATGACGCGTCCTCGTCCTCGGGGGCGGTGGTGGCGGGACCTGCCGTGCCTGGCGCCGTGGTGCCAGTTGAGGTGGTGCCGGGTTCCCGGGCGGCGTCGAGCCGGGCGCGCGCTCCGTCGAGCCACTCCTGACAGCGTGCGGCGAGGGCCTCGCCGCGTTCCCACAGCTCGAGCGACCCCTCGAGCGTCTCGCCTCCCGCCTCGAGCCGCGCGACCACCTGCACGAGCTCGTCGCGGGCCTGCTCGTACGTGAGGTCGCCCACCGGGCGGGAGGGGGTCTGCGGCACGGGACCAGTAAACCGTGCGGCGCCGACGTCCGCGGACGTGGGGCCGCCGGGCCGCCTCACGGCCGCGGCGTGGGCTTCTTCGCGCCGCGGGC
>NZ_JACEXH010000146.1:0-8340 GCF_014525465.1 Actinotalea sp. JY-7885
CCCAGCGCGGCCGCGGCGGTGGCGCGCGAGCCGGCCGGGTCCGCGGTGCGCGCGACCACGAGGTCGGCGACCTGGCGCCGCAGCGGGAGGCCGGTCACCACCGCGCCGGGCAGCGGCGTCCCCGGGAACGTCACGGCGACGGACCGGGCCCACCGGGCACCCAGGCGGTTGGCCAGACCGGGCCGCGCGTTCTGCTCGTGGATGACGACCGGGACGCCCCGGCGGCGCGCGGCGAGGTAGGCGGGGGTCGAGACGTAGCCGCCGAAGCCGACGACGACCTGTGCGCCGGTCGAGTCGATTGCCTCGCCCGCCGCCGCCACCGCGCTCCGCAGCCGGCCCGGGAGCCGCAGCCAGTCCGGGGTGGGACGGCGGGGCAGCGGCACGCGCGGCACCTCGACGAGCGGGTAGCCGCGCGCGGGGACGAGGTCGGCCTCCAGCCCGGTCGCGGTGCCGAGCACCGTCAGCCGCGTGCCTGCGTCCCGGGAGCGCAGCTCGTCCGCGACCGCCAGCAGCGGGTTGACGTGGCCGGCCGTCCCACCGCCCGCCAGGAGCACCGAGGCCAGCCGCTCAGTCATCGCTCACCTGCCCCGCGCGCCGGCGCTCGCCGCGGTCCGGGCCCGACGGGCGTCCGACCACCGCGAGCGAGCGCCGCACCATGCTCGCGCGCGCGGAGAGCGCCTCCTTCGCCCCGGGCTCCGTCCGCGCGAACGAGACGAGCACGCCGATGGCGATCATCGTGGTGATGAGCGCCGACCCGCCCGCCGAGACGAGGGGAAGCGGCACGCCGATGACGGGCAGGAGACCGATGACGACGGCGATGTTGATGAGCGCCTGGCCGAGGATCCAGGCCCCGATGGCACCGGTCGCGACCTGGACGAAGGGGTCGGGGTGCCGGCGGATCAGGCGGGTGACCGCGATCGCGAGCACGGCGAACAGCGCCAGCACGAGTCCCGTCCCGAGCAGACCGAGCTCCTCGCCGAGGATCGCGAAGATGAAGTCGTTGTGCGCCTCGGGCAGGTAGGACCACTTCTCGCGGCTCTCGCCGAGGCCCCGTCCGGTCAACCCGCCGGACGCGAGGCCGTACATGCCGCGCGTCGTCTGGTAGCACGCACCGAGCTGGTCGCAGTCGTCGCTGAAGAAGGCCTCGATCCGTGCGATGCGGCTGATGTTCAGCTGGGCGAGCCCGACGACCCCCGCCGCGGCGAGGACACCGGCGAGCGCGAACATGCGCATCGGCACGCCCGCCACGAAGAAGGCGCCGGCCACCAGCGTGAGCAGCACGATGCCCGTGCCGAGGTCACCGCCCGCCAGGACGAGCCCGACGGCCGCCAGCGCCACGACGACGGCGGGCAGGAGCACGTGCATCCACTGGTCCAGCAGGTGGCGCTTGCGCGCGAGGACCGTGCCGAGCCACACCGCGAGGGCGAGCTTGACCGCCTCCGACGGCTGCACCTGCACCGGGCCGAGCGGGAGCCAGTTCTTGTTGCCGTTGACCTCCTCGCCGACGAGCACGGTGAGGACCTGCAGGCCCGCGGCCCCGATGAGCAGCGGCCAGGCCGCGCGGCGGTAGAACGCCACCGGCATGCGGCTCGCGAGCCACGCGAGCGGCAGGCCGACGAGGGCGAACTGCGCCTGCCGCAGGAAGATGCCGTACGGGGAGGCGCCCTTCGAGGCGATGAGAGCGTCCACGCTCGAGCTCGACAGAACCATGATCAGGCCGAGCGAGAGCAGCAGCCCCGACGCACCCAGGATCAGGTAGTAGCTCGTGACCGCGCTGTTCCACTGACCGAGGACCGAGGTGCGCGTGTCGTCGGCCGTCTGGACCGCCACGGCTCAGCCCGCCGTCGGGGCGTCGGGGGCGAGCTCCCGCACGGCGTGGGCGAACGCGTCCCCCCGCTGGGCGTACGACGCGAACTGGTCCATCGAGGCGCACGCGGGCGCCAGCAGCACGGTGTCGCCCGGACGGGCGAGCGAGCGTGCTGCGGTCACGGCGCGGGTCATCACGGTCCCAGTGTCGGCCGGATCGATCGCGACGACGGGGATTGCGGGCGCGTGTCGGGCCAGCGCCTCGCGCCACGGCTCCTGGTCGACGCCGATGAGCACGACCGCCCGCAGCCGGTCCGCCCGGTCGCGCACGAGGTCCTCGAACCGGGCGCCCTTGGCCAGGCCGCCCGCGACCCACACGACCGTGCCCGGCGCGAAGGCGGCGAGCGACGCCGCCGCCGCGTGCGCGTTCGTGGCCTTCGAGTCGTCGACCCACTGCACGCCGTCGAGCGTGGTCACGTGCGCGATCCGGTGCGCGCCCGGCCGGTAGTCCCGCAGCCCGTCGCGCACCGCCGACGCCGGCACGCCGTGGGCCCGCGCCAGGGCGGCCGCCGCCAGGGCGTCCGTGACGACGTGGGCCGCGAGGCGGCCGTCCGGCCCGGCGAGGTGCGCCAGGTCCTGCGTCGTGCCGAGCTCGGCGGCCGAGCGTGCCCGCAGCGGGTCGTCCGCCGCCGCGTGGAACGCGCGGTCGACGAGGATGCCGTCCACCAGCCCCAGCTGCCCCGGCCCGGGCGCGCCCAGCGTCAGGCCGACGGCGCGTGCGCCCTCGGTGACCTCGGCCTCGCGGACCATGCGCTCGAGCAGGGGGTCGTCGGTGCCGTAGACGCAGGCCACCTCGACCCCCGTGTAGATGCGCGCCTTGTCCGCCGCGTAGGCCTCGAACGAGCCGTGCCAGTCGAGGTGGTCGGGCGCCACGTTCAGGACCGCCGCGGCCTGGGCCGCCATGGTGTGCGTGTAGTGCAGCTGGAAGCTCGAGAGCTCGACCGCGAGCACGTCCACGTCGGGGTCCGTCGCGGCCGCGACGACCGGCGTGCCGACGTTGCCGACCGCCGCGACGCGCCGGCCGGCGGCGCGGAGCACCGACTCGAGCATCCCGACCGTCGTCGTCTTGCCGTTCGTGCCCGTGAGCACGAGCCACGGGGCGGGCCCGAGGTCGCCGCGCTCGGCGCGCAGCCGCCAGGCGAGCTCGACCTCGCTCCACACCGGCACGCCGCGTGCTGCGGCGGCGGACAGCACGGGGCCCGACGGCGCGAACCCCGGCGAGGCGACGACGAGGTCGACGCCGTCGAGGTCGACGTCCTCCTGCGAGGCCACGTCCGCCTCCGGCGCCCGCGCGTCGAGCGTGACGACATCGGGCGGGTCCGGCAGGGCACGCAGCGCCGCGAGGACCGCGCGCCCGGTCACCCCGAGGCCGAGCACGAGCACCCGGCGTCCGCCGAGGTCCAGAGCCACTACCCGGCCACCCACTCCGCGTAGAAGATGCCGACGCCGACCGCCACGAAGAGCCCGGCGATGATCCAGAAGCGGATGACGATCGTCACCTCGCCCCAGCCCGACAGCTCGAAGTGGTGGTGCAACGGGGCCATCTTGAAGACCCGTCTGCCCGTCATCTTGAAGAAGCCGATCTGGATGACGTCGGACAGCACGATGAGGACGAACATCCCGCCGATGATCGCCGCGAGCACCTCGGTGCGGGACAGGATCGACAGGCCCGCGAGCGCGCCGCCGAGCGCGAGCGACCCGGTGTCGCCCATGAAGATCTTCGCGGGCGACGCGTTCCACCACAGGAAGCCGAAGCAGGCTCCGGTCACGGCGGCCGCCACCACGGCGAGGTCGAGCGGGTCACGCGTCTCGTAGCACCGCGGCCCCGCCGTCGCGAGCTCCTGGCACGTCTGGTTGGACTGCCACACGCCGACCAGGACGTAGGCGCCGAACACGATGAGCGAGACGCCCGTCGCCAGGCCGTCCAGGCCGTCGGTGAGGTTCACGGCGTTCGACCACGCCGTGATGAGGAAGTTGGCCCAGATGATGAACAGGATCAGGCCGACCGTCGGCCCCGCCCAGGCGAGGTCGATCTGCGTGTCGCGGACGAACGAGATGCGGGTGGACGCCGGGGTGCGGAAGTTCTCGTTGGGGAACTGCAGCGCGAGCGCGGCGAACGAGATCCCGACCAGGCCCTGGCCCACGACCTTCCAGCGCGCCGAGAGCCCCAGGCTGCGCTGCCGCGAGATCTTGATGAAGTCGTCCAGGAACCCGACGACCCCCAGGCCCGTCATGAGGAACAGCACCAGCAACGCGGAGGCGCTCGGCCGGTTGCCGGTGACCAGCCCGGCTCCCGCCCAGCCCAGCAGGGTCGCGACGATGATGACGACGCCACCCATGGTCGGGGTGCCGCGCTTGGTGAAGTGCGCCGTCGGGCCGTCCTGGCGGATGAACTGGCCGTACTGCTTCTTGACCAGGAAGCGTATGAACAGCGGCGTGCCCAGCAGCGCGATGAGGAGCGAGAGGCCGCCGGAGATCAGGACGGTTCTCATCGGCCCACCCCGCGTGCCACGTCCAGCACGGGCGCGAGCCCGCCGCCGGTCACCAGGACCACGTCGCCCGCACGCAGCTCCCCCGCGAGCCAGTCGGCCGCGGCGGCCGCGTCCGCGACCACGCGCGACTCCTCACCCCAGGAGCCCTCCTGGAGGGCCCCGGTGTGCACCGCCCGGACGGCGTCGCCGACCGCCACGAGCCGGTCGACGTCGAGCCGCACGGCCAGCCGGCCGACGCCGTCGAGCTCGTCGACCGGCGGGGCGCCCGCCAGCGTCCCGACGACGGCGATGCTGCGTCCCGTGCCGGCTCGCGTCACCAGCTCCCGCAGACCGGCGCGCACGGTGTCCACCGTCGCGCCCGCCGTCTCGTCCAGGACGGTCACGTCGGGCACCGTCGTGTCGGGCACCGTCGTGTCAGGCACCGTCGTGTCAGGCACCGCGAGGGCGGCCGCCGCCTCGAGGAAGACGTCGCGGTCGTTGTAGCGGTGGAACACGCCGGCGATCTCCTGGGTCGGCTCGTGGCCCTTGCCGGTCACGATGACGGTGTCCTGCTCCCCCGCGAGCCGCACGGCCGTGCGCAGCGCCTCGGCGCGCGGCTCGACCTCGTGGACGTCGGCAAGGTCGGGCCGCACGGCCCGCACGCCCTCGAGGATCGCGGCGCGGATCGACGCGGGCGGCTCGGACCGGGGGTTCTCGTCCGTGACGACCAGGACGTCGGCGAGCCGGGCGGCGATCTCGCCCATCATGGGCCGCTTGCCGCGGTCGCGGTCGCCGTCGGACCCGAACACCACGACGAGCCGGCCCGGGGTGATCGGACGCACCGCCTCGAGGGCGAGCACGAGCGCGTCGGGCGTGTGGGCGTAGTCCACGAGGCACAGGGGAAGGCCGGAGCCGCGCTCGACGACGCGCTCCATGCGCCCCGGGACCGCGGACGCGCCCGCGACGCCCGCGACGGCGTCGGCCAGCGGGACACCGGCCCGGTAGGCGGCGACGATCGCGACGGCCGCGTTCGACACGTTCACCAGCCCCGGCAGAGGGCTGACCGCCTCGAGCCGCTCGCCGCCCGGGCCCGTGAGCACGAACGTCGAGCCGACGCCGTCGAGCCCCACGCTCGCCTCGCTCACGCGCCAGTCCGCGACCGCGGCGCCCGCCGAGTCCTCGCGCGTCGCCACCGAGTCCACCGGGATCTGTGCCTGCGCCGCGAGGCGGACGCCCCACTCGTCGTCGACGCACACGACGGCGCGCCGGGCGTGCCCGGGCGCGAACAGCCGCGCCTTGTCGCGGAAGTAGCCCTCCATGTCGCCGTGGAAGTCCAGGTGGTCCCGCTGCAGGTTCGTGAAGACCGCCACGTCGACCTCGAGGCCGCCGACGCGCTCGAGCGCGAGGGCGTGCGAGGAGACCTCCATCGCCACGGCCGTGGCCCCGCGCTCGCGCATGAGGGCGAACAGGCCGTGCAGGACGGGCGCCTCGACCGTCGTGCGGGGGCTCTCGATCGCCTCGGCGCCCACCCGGAGCTCGACCGTGCCGACCACGGCGGTGGTGGCGTGCGCGCGGCGCAGGGCCGCGTCGACGAGGTAGGACGTCGTCGTCTTGCCGTTGGTCCCGGTGATGCCGACCACCGTGAGGTGCTCGGCGGGGCGGTCGTAGAACCAGGCCGAGAGCTCGCCGAGGAGCGTGCGCGGGGAGGCCGTCGGCCCCCAGACCAGCACGGGCACCTCCTGGGCCGCCGCGCCGAGCAGGTCGAGCCCGGCGGCGTCGGTCAGGACCGCCGCCGCCCCGGCCGCGACGGCGGCGTCGGCGTAGCGCGCACCGTGCGAGCGGAGGCCGGGCAGGGCGACGAAGAGGTCCCCCGGAAGGACGTCGGCGGAGCCGACGGCGACACCCGTCACCTGCACGTCCACGTCGTCCGCGCGGCCCCGAGCGGACGCGCCGCGGGGCGCGCGCTCGAGCCCGAAGCGGGCGGCGAGGTCGGTGAGGTGACGCGTCGGGCGATGCTCGGGCCGCATCCGGCCCTGGGGGGACGTCACGGACCCGAATCTACCGGTGTCCGCGCCGGGCGCCGCGCCGGAGCCGCGTCCGAGCACTCGTCGAACCGCCCCACGCTCACTCCCACGTGGTCGCGAAGAGCTCCGGCGGGGTGCCGCTCGGCGGGATGCCCAGCGAGCGCAGGGCGTGCGCGGTCACCTCGCTGAAGACGGGTGCTGCGACGTCGCCGCCGTAGATGGAGGACTTGGGGTCGTAGAGCGCCACGTTGACGGCCAGGCGCGGCTCGTCCGCGGGGGCGATGCCGACGAACGACGCGACGATCTTCTGCACGCCGCCCTCCTCCCACGCCTGGGCCGTCCCCGTCTTGCCCGCGATGCGGTAGCCGGGCACCGCGGCGTTGGACCCGGTGCCCTCCGCGACGGCGCTCTCGAGCATCCGCAGCACCGTGTCCGCCGTCTCGGGGCTCACGACCTGGACCGGCTCGCTCGTCGGCGTCGGGTGGAACGTCCCGTCCGCGTCGTACGTGCCCGCGACGACGTGCGGCTGCACGCGCAGCCCCCGGTTCGCCAGCGTCGCGAACACCTGGGTGCTCTGGAGCGTGGTGACGCCGACGCCCTGGCCGAACAGCACGGCGTAGGCGGTGCGGCCGTCCCAGTCCTCCGCGTCGTGCAGGAGGCCCCGCGACTCGCCCGGCAGGCCCACGCCGGTCTTGGTGCCGAAGCCGAACCTGCTCATGTAGTCGTGCCGCACCTGCGGGGGCAGGTTCTGCCCGACCATGACGGTGCCGGTGTTGGACGACTGGGCGAGGATCCCGTTGAGGGTCAGCTTCTCGTCCGGGTGCTCGTGCGAGTCCTTGAACGTCTGCCCGTTCGGGGTCGTGTACTGGTACGGGACGACGTACTGCGACGTCGGGGTCGCGATCCCGGTCTCGAGCGCCGCAGCCATCGCGACCACCTTCGCCGTCGAGCCGGGCTCGTAGACCGCGGCCACGGCGCGGCTCGCGGCGGCGCTCGTGGGGGCGTTCGGGTCGGTCGTCCCGGAGTCGGCGAGCACCAGGATCTCGCCCGTGCGCACGTCGACCACCTGGACGACGCCCCACGCGGCGCCGGTCGCGGCGACCTGCTCGTCGAGCGCTGCCTGGGCCATGTGCTGCAGGTCGCGGTCGATCGTGAGCTGCACGTCCTGCCCGGGCACGGCGGGGACCAGCTCCTCCAGGCCACCCGGGATCCGCTGGCCGCGCGCGCCCTGCTCGTACGTCTCCGAGCCGGGACGCCCCGCCAGCACGTCCTCGAACACCTGCTCCAGGCCGGCCTGGCCGAAGCCCTCGCCACCCACGAAGCCGACGATGTTGCCGCCGGTGGTGCCCTCCGGGTAGAGCCGGTCGGTGGTCCGCTCGCCGGAGATGCCGGCGATCTGCAGGTCCCGCACCTGGCGGTAGACGTCGGGGGTGACGCCCTTGCTGAGGTAGACGAACTTGTCGGTGCCCATGAGCTTGAGGGCGAGCGACTGCGGGTCGACGCCCAGCATCTCGCCCAGCCTGGTCGCCGCCTCGAGGGCCGCGGTCTCGAGCGCCCCGGGCTCGTCCGGCACCACCTGGCCGAACTGCTCCTGGTTCACGACGAGGTCGTAGCGCTCGACGGAGGTCGCGAGGACGTCGCCGTCGCGGTCGAGGATGTCCCCACGGTCGCCCGGGATGGCGACGGTGTGCAGCCGCTTGTCCATCGCGACGGCGGCGATCTCGGCGCCCTGGAGCCCCTGGACGTAGACGAGCCGCCCCGTGAAGAGGACGAGGAGCGAGAGCGCCAGCCCGAGCAGCACCGTCTGGCGACGGCGCGGGGTCCCCGTCCGGGGTGGGGGCAGCGTGACGACGCGGGGCGCGGCGGCGCGGGCGGCGGCCGGACCCTCGCCCGCCCGGGTTCGTGGGCGTGCCACCGACGGCCGCGGCGTGACCCGCGTCCCGCGGGACGCGGACGCGTTCGCGCGCGTGGGCGTGGGC